>CAYZNC010000158.1:0-13370 GCA_964478555.1 uncultured Bacteroidales bacterium
ATATATAAACTGTCATTTTGTTTATGAAGGTAAGGTAAAAAGTGTTGAAAATCCATTTCTTTAATGGGGTTTACCCTTTCCACACTGGTAGTCCCTTGTGAATAAATTATCAAACACAAACAAATTGCTTTTATTAGTTGCATTTTATTAATCCATTTGCCGGATATAACAAATGATCTAGTGAAAATGTTTTAAAGTCGTTTCTTTGTTTTCTTTTTAACGATCTTTTCGCGTTTTCTTCAATAATTTCCTTATTTTTGATATATTAACAGAAGAGATGCCAGCCTTATCATCATTTTACTAATGTTTATAAAGAGCATAAATAATTTAGTTAGATAAAAATAAATATCTAACTAAATATAATCTTTTGCGTATATAATATGGATTGGGGCAAAACTCGTTCCAACACTTTATCATCTGAAAACAGGATAAAGAAAAGGGCATTTGAACGATATTTATTAAAAAAGAAGATATCATGAGAAAAAATTTTCAAACACTCTCATTCAGGATTGGCGCTTGGATAATAGCAACAGAATTCGTTGCACTATCGACGCTGGGAATAATTTACATGCTTTGGTTTACCGGTGAAATTCAGAATAAGGTAAAACAACAAATCCAAACTCCCGGCATTCTTATGTCGAAAGGCGTTTTGCGTTATGAATCGGCTGAAAATGTGGAAACCATACAAAAAATAATTGGAGAATCAGTTAAAGAATGTTTGATAATAGGGGCCAATGGTAAAATATACTATTCGCTCGCTCCTGAATACAGGGGAAAGCAATTGAGTGATGTAAAAATACTTTCGGATTATAAAGAACTAACCACTGAAATTCCTGATGCGGTTTTTAAAACCGTTAGTAAAGACAATACCAATAGCTTTATTAACATTTCTCCGTTGCGCCTGAGCGATGGTAAGTTTTTAGGGTATTTATTTATCAATGCCAATGCGGATGAAATTGCACATCAGAAGCTTTCAATTATTTTGAGATTTGGCATTGGTATGCTGTTATGTCTTTTGCTAACCTCGGTACTCATCATTACCCTTTTCAGAAGCCTTATTACGCGGAAAATTCAGAAGCTGGTTGAAATGCTTCAGAACCTGAAAAATGGACAGTTGATGGTGTATGAAGATACCGCAAAATCCAATGATGAAATCGGCATACTGTGGGATGCCATTATTGAGGTTAACAGTAATTTAAGGGAAATTGTACAGGGAATTCACAAGAGTACCCAGAAAGTCTCGGAATCGAGTAACCAAATGAATGATATTTCCATCAAGGTAGCAGCTGGTGCTAACCAGCAAGCTTCATCCGCTGAAGAGGTCTCATCTTCGATGGAGCAAATGGTATCTACAATCGAGCAAAATTCAGATAATGCCACAAAAACTGAAAAAATCTCATTAATGGTTGTCGATGATATCAGGAAACTGGCATCGGAAGCTGAATTAAGTCTTCAATTTATCAGGGAGATAGGTGCGAAGATTACGATTGTTAATGATATTGCTTTCCAAACTAACTTATTAGCACTAAACGCTGCTGTAGAAGCAGCCAGAGCGGGTGAAGAGGGCAAAGGCTTCTCTGTAGTTGCAAGCGAAGTTCGCCGTCTGGCTGAACGTAGTAAAATAGCAGCAGACGAGATCATGTCCATAGCCACAAAATGTGTCAATATTACGGAAAAGACCCATACAATGATGAACAATTTAATACCTGAAGTTGAAAATACATCGAATTTAATTAAGGAAATAACGGCTTCAAGCGTGGAACAGAAGTCAGGATCTACCCAAATAAATCAGGCTATTAGCGAATTGAATGAGGTAATTCAGCAGTACAGCACATCCGCAGATAGTTTGGCTAATTATGCCAAAACCCTAGAAAATGAAGCTGAAGATCTAAGAACTAATATACAGTTTTTTAAGGTAGAAGAATAAAATAATAAAGGGGCTGTTAGCGATTGGCTTTTGGCTGTTAGCACTCTCTAAAAAATAGAGGTTTAATGCTAAAAGCTAATAACCAACAGCTAAAAGCCTTTTCTATGCTAATTCCAGGTCACCATTAAATATCTCGTGCCAGGGTAAGCCATATTTATTCAAGGCATCCATGAACGGATCAGGGTCAAAATCTTCCACATTGAACACACCCGGTTTCTTCCATAAGCCTTTTAAGTACATCATTGCACCAATCATGGCGGGAACGCCTGTTGTGTAGCTTACGCCTTGTGTGCCGGTCTCTTTATATGCTTCTTCGTGACTGCAATTGTTGTAAACGTAATAAGTTTTTTCTTTTCCCTCTTTAATTCCACGAATTCTGCAACCGATAGATGTCCACCCCTTGTAATTTTCACCAAGGTCGCCTGGATTAGGTAGTACAGCCTTCAGAAACTGAATGGGAATAATTTCTACGCCATTGTAAATCACGGGATCGATTCGTGCCATACCAATGTTCTGGATAACGCGTAAATGAGTCAAATATTCCTGCCCGAAGGTCATCCAAAAGCGAGCACGCTTTAATGTCGGGAAATTCTTAACCAACGATTCAAGCTCTTCATGGTATATCACGTACGACTCTTTAGGGCCGATGTTAGGGTAGTTCAATGGTTTATGAATTTGGTGTGGCTCGGTTTCAATCCATTTGCCGTTTTCCCAGTATTTACCGCGCTGGGTAACCTCACGAATGTTAATTTCGGGGTTAAAGTTTGTAGCAAAGGGTTTGCCGTGATCGCCCGCATTACAATCGACAATATCCAGGTATTGAATTTCGTCAAAATGATGTTTAGCGCCATAGGCTGTATAAATACTGGTTACGCCCGGGTCGAAACCACAGCCCAAAATAGCCGTGATACCGGCAGCTTTGAAGCGATCCTGGTATGCCCATTGCCATTTATATTCGAATTTGGCTTCGTCCTTAGGCTCATAATTCGCCGTATCGAGATAACTAACCTTCGTTTCAAGGCAAGCATCCATAATAGTAAGGTCCTGGTAAGGCAAGGCAACATTAATTACCAGGTCAGGTTTAATACTTTTGATAAGATTAACCAATTCCGGAACATTTTCAGCATCCACCGCAGCGGTTTGTATGCGGTTTCCGCCAATGGCTTTGGCAATCGCATCGCACTTTGATTTGGTGCGGCTTGCCAATACAATTTCGGAAAATACTTCCGGATGCTGTGCCACCTTATGGACAACTACGGTGCCAACTCCACCTGCTCCAATAATTAATACCTTACTCATATATTTCTTAATTTTTATATTGAACTAATTGAGGATGCAAATAAAAGAATTTTTTTTGTGATGTGGAACTGTAAAAGAACAAAGTACAAAGACCCAAAGTTTAAAGTTCAAAGTTTCGAGTTTAAAGTATAAAGTTGTTTTAACGCTGGCAGGAACTTCGTACGCTGCCAGGTTTCGCCATCTGCGAGAGGTGGCAATCCGCAGGCTGTAAGTGTTAATTATAAAAGTACAAAATTTAAGTACAAAGTAATTGCTAATTGCCAATAGCTAACGGCTAATAGCTTATGGTCGCCTATGGTCCACATCCTAAATGCCTACAGTCTAATACCTCAACCGCTGCTTGTACATCCATTGGTAAATTTTTTCATCGGCGTAGGTGCGATGAATATCATGTCCTTGTCCCCTCAATATAGTGAATTTTGGTGATCCTCCGCATTTTATTAAGGCTTGCACCATTTCTGCGGATCGCTCGATAGGTACTTGTTTATCTTCATTACCATGAAACACCCATATAGGAACATCTTTGATAGCACAAACCTTTTGGGGTCTACCACCCCCGCAAAAGGGCACAACTGCTGCAAAACGCTTCGGATATTTGATTGCCAGATCCCATGCACCAAATCCACCCATACTCATGCCGGTAAGGTAGATACGTGTACTGTCAATATGGTATTTTGTGTTTAGTTCTTCAAACAGTGATTCGAACCAATTATCGGTGGTCCAGTTTTTTCCACCCGGACATTGCGGGGATATGACGATTGCCTTAAATTGCATCCCACGATCGATAAAAAACGGAATGCCGTAGCGTTTTAATTTATTGAGATCGCTGCCGCATGCCGATTTTCCATGCAGGTATATAATCAGAGGCCATCTTTTCATTCCATTAGCGTCATAATTTTCAGGTAAGTAAATCAAATACTTATAAAGTGAAACAGTTTCTGTGCGTTGATAGTCGGATTGAATGGTATGTGGTACGCAACCGGATAGGCAAAACAAATACAGAATGACTAATGAAGGATTTTTTAGCATAGCATTTAAATAAACACATAAAACAAACAATTCAGGCTTTTAGTGTTTAGTCAATGGTGTTTTGTTTTTAAAGTTTGGATTTCGTTGTACTAAGATGCTAAATTTGAACTTTAAACTTAGCGCTTTGAACTTTTTTTGTTTCCAAAGGCAATTCTTTAAAGCTACAACCGGCACAACCGCCTCCACATTCAGATGCCTTTTTGGCTGTGATATTTTTAATTACTGCAAATACGGTATACCCTGCAGCTGCGAAAACAATAATTAAAGCAATTGAAGTCTGAATCATATCCTACTTACTTTTAAATTAAACAAACATACTACCAATCTGATAGGTTAGAAATGCTACTACCCAAGCGATGAGCGTTGTATAGGTCATGGTAAATAATGACCACTTCCAGCTCGATTCTTTTTTAATTGCTGCAATAACAGCAACACAAGGGAAATAGATGAGTACAAAAAGCATAAAACCAAAGGCGACAAGTTGACTAAATACCTTCTTTCCCTTGAGTTCTCCACTGGTATGCTCCTGTTGCTGTAGTTTTTTTACCAGTGTTCCTGAAGATTCATCAGCATGTAAGTCGGCCTGATACAAAATACCCATGGTGCTGACTACAATCTCCTTGGCTGCCAGTCCGGTGATAATGCTTATGCCAATTTTCCAATCGAAGCCAAGTGGTTTGATTACGGGTTCCACCCAATGTCCTAATTTCCCGATATATGATTGTTCCTGTTGTTCCGCTTTTTTGTCAAGCTTGATGGTTGTGATTTTACTTTCTTTATCGGAAGCTGATAAAGCACGGTTAGTCTCAATTTTCCTGATAGAAGCATCGTAATCATCAGCGTATTTCACATTCCTGGGATAATAACCAAGTGCCCAGATAAGAATCGAAGCGATCAGTATCATGCTCCCCATTTTTTGCAAATATTGCGAACCCTTATGCCACATGTGTACCGTGGTATTTTTCAGTGTCGGTATCCGGTAAGGTGGTAATTCCATTACAAACGGAACATCCTGTTTTTTGAAGATGGTATTTTTAAATACTAGCGCAACCAAAACAGCGATAATAAGTCCAATGATATAAATAGAGAATAGCACCAGACCTTGGCTCTTAGGGAAAAAGGCCGATATCAACAATACGTACACTGGTAAACGTGCACTGCACGACATAAATGGAGCAATCAACATGGTTAACATCCTATCTTTTCTATTCTCCAAAGTGCGGGTGGCCATAATAGCAGGGACATTGCATCCGAATCCCATTAATAAGGGAATAAATGATTTCCCATGTAATCCAATTTTGTGCATTAACCGGTCCATGATAAATGAGACTCTGGCCATATAGCCTGTGTCTTCCATAAGAGAAATAAAGAAGAATAAGATCAGGATGTTGGGTAAAAAAACGATAACTCCACCAACCCCTGCAATAATCCCATCTACCAGCAAGTCTCTTAATGCTCCGTTTGGCATTATACTCCGGATAAAATCACCCAATATGCTAACCCCGCTTCCAATCCAATCCATGGGGTAGCTTCCTACCGTGAAGGTTGTCTGAAACATCAGCCACATAAAAAAAATAAAAATTGGAAACCCGAGTATTCTGTGTGTTAATAGATTGTCTATTTCTTTACTTCGCTTACGTTTGTCGCTTTTTCTTTCAACCAATGTTTCCGCCAAAGCTCCTGTAATGAAACCATATTTGGCATCGGTAATTACCGTTTCTGATTTTTCACCGAATTCTTTTTCCAGCTTTTGTATTTCCAGATTACTTTTTTCGGAAATATCACGGAAATTGGCACAATTCTTTAGTTGTGCTAAGGTTGTTTTGTCGTTTTCCAGAAGTTTAATGGTCAAATAACGGGTGGAATACCTTTCTGTTATCTCTTTGTTTAATCTGATAACTTCCTGGATTTTTGCAATGGAAGCTTCAATGCTAGCGCCATAATTGATATGTATATGTCTAACCACAGGATCCCTGTCTTCATAAACATCAATTATTTTATTGATCAGGTCTTTTATGCCCTTACCTTTAACTGCAACTGTTGGAACTATTGGAATACCCATCATTTTACCCAAAACTTCAAAGTTGAGTACAGATCCTTTCTCTTGAAGTTCGTCATACATATTTAGGGCGATTACTACCTTGATATTCATGTCGATTAACTGCGTGGTGAGAAACAGGTTACGCTCAAGGTTGGAGGCATCTATTACATTAATGACTACATCTGGCATGCCTTCTGCTATATGCCTCCGAACAAACAATTCTTCGGGTGTGTATTCGGTTATGGAATAAGTACCGGGTAGATCCACTACTTTTATTGTATATCCGTTACTTTTTATTTCCGCTTCTCTGGCATCGATAGTTACGCCGCCATAATTACCTACACGCTCGTGCGAACCGGAGGCAAAATTATACAATGTGGTTTTTCCGCTATTAGGATTGCCAACCAGTGCAATATTAATTATGCTGTTCTTTTCCCGTTTTGAGGTTTTGAGTATGTTGTTAGAAATTGTGCCTTCAAAAGGTATTTGTTCCAAAAGTTGTGAACTTTCCTCTGAAAGTACTTCTATCAGATGCGCTTCGCTTCGGCGAAGGGAAACGTTATAACCCATTATTTCATATTCGATTGGGTCTTGTAAAGGAGCATTTTTAATTACTTTTACCATCTTTCCTTTCACAAAACCCATTTCAGTAATCCTTTTTCTAAAGGCACCATGTCCGAATACTTTTGTAATTAAGGCATGGTCGCCTGTTTCTATATTGGAAAGCCTTATGTTTCTGATTCCTGTGGTGTCTAATTTCATGTTAGTATTATTTTAATACTATAATAAACGTCCTAATTACTTTACACTTTCGAAATTTTAAGTTATTGTGATACTTTGTTTTGTCTTGGTTCTTGCTTCTTATGTCTTATTATATTACCTACAAATGTATTTATACAGAAAAAGACCGGAAATACCTAAAAGAAATGAAATTTGCCGTTGAGCATCCCTAAAAATGATGAGCGGTTTTAAGAATAAATTAACCGAATGGATTCTTAGCTTAAATTTTTTATTTACTTTGCCTTCCAGCCTAAATTTAATTAACTAACCAACGAAACCATTATGAGCAAGCTCAATGCCAGTCCTTTGTGGATAAAGAAGCTGATTCTTATTCCCATATTTTTAATTATGATTCTGACGGTTAACGCACAGGAAAAGAAAGAAACCGCGGAAAAACCACAGGACAAACCTGTTGAAAAACCTGTAGAACTTAAGCTTTCCGGTTTTATAATGAATAATATGTTTTATGATACCCGTAAAAATGTTGATGCTTTGGATGGTATGGTACTGTTGTTTCCATTACCGGCAGATAGGGACTCGGCAGGAAATGATCTGAATGGGGTCAAAAGTTTAAGTTTACTTTCCTTTGCCACTCGCCTAAAATTCAATATTACCGGTCCTGATGCCTTTGGTGCAAAAACGTCCGGGTTTATAGAATTTGATTTCACCGCTCGTGCAAATGCGGCTACAGTTCGTTTTAGGCAAGCATGGGCCAAATTAACCTGGACTAATACCGAACTTTTGGTAGGTCGTGCATGGCATCCAATGGTATCAACCGATGTGGTTCCATCCGTGATGGCACTTAGCTGGGGTGCACCATTTCAACCCTTTAACCGAAGCGATCAGGTTACACTTACACAGAAGGTGGATAAAATTAACGTTATTATTTCTGCGATTTTTCAAAACGACTACATGAATAACGGACCTTCCGGAAAGTCCTGTCTATATCAGAATAATGCTATCGTTCCTAATTTTGATGCACAGATTAAATACAAATCGGATAAAGCTATTTTTGGCCTGGGTGGTGATTTTAAACGACTCAGACCCCGCATATATACAGTTACAAAAACAGGAAAAAAGTTAGAAACAAATGCAGGGATCAATAGTGATGCATTATTTGCTTATGGGCAGATTAAAACCGGTAAGCTTGTCATTAATGCAAAATCAATTCTGGCTACCAATACAAGCGAAAGTTTAATGGCGGGAGCTTATGGCATTAGCTCTTACGACAGCATTACCGGCCACGAAGAATACACTGCCTATAAACATTGGTTTCTTTGGGGAAATATAAGCTATGGCGAAAAACTTAAAATAAGTCTGTTCGGAGGATATTTAAAAAATCTTGGTGCTGGAAAAAATCTCGTTAGCCCCGCAACAAAAACAAGTCCTCCTACAGTTTTCGGTTTAGGCGAAACGATAGGGGAGATGATTCGTGTTACACCCACGGTTTCCTATACCTCCGGTAAAATGACATTAGCCTTCGAGTTTGAAAACAATATTGCATCGTATGGCACTATCGATTATGCTGACAAAGGCAAAATCAAACATGCCTCAAATATTACAGGAAGGCGTCTTTTATGTACCATGTATTATTATTTTTAAGACAAAATATTAAGAAGTACCTAGCAACCCTCAGAGTTTTCAGATACTCTGAGGGTTTTCTATGGTGTGCCGTGGATGGAGAATAACTTTATATAATAATCCCAGGTTGCTTTTGTAATGTCTGCAATTATTTTTTCATTAACATCGGTCTTTTCTTTTGAATTCACTACAAACACACTTATAGCAACATGTTTCCCATTTGGCAATACGATAATTCCAATATCGTTGATTGCAGCAGTAACGCCGTGCGCATTGGTTCCCGATGTTCCTGTTTTATGAGCAACTACGGTTCCCATAGGTAGTTTTCCTTTTATCCTGTTCTTACCCGTAGACGTTTCGGTCATTATTCTCCATAAAAAGTCTGTACTTTTTTTGGTAAGCACTTCTCCATTGTTAAATTTCTTTAGCAGGTCTATGGCGGCTAATGGTGTAGTCCAGTTACCAAACTGAACATTCCAGCTTTTGCTCATTTCTTTCTCAGTAGCTTGAATCGAAACATCTTTTATACCCAAATTGTGAATGACAGTATCGATCTTTTTTGTACCTCCCATTAGCTCGAATAAAATATTGCATCCATTATTGTCGCTATGCGATACGGTGTAACTCAGCAGATCACTTAAAGTCAGTTCAATATTTCCATTGGGGTATTTATCCCGTAAAGGGCTCCACGTGTTGGGTAGCAAATCGCTTTTTTTAACCGGTACTTTTTGGTCTAAAGAAAGTTTTCCTTTATCGACCTCGATTAATACGGCCACGGCAAGGTGAAATTTAAAAACACTTTCCATCGGAAAATGCTTATTCCCATTAATGCTTAGCGTATCACTTTCAAATTCATCAATGGCAACGCCAATATCGGCTTTCTTAGAAGCAATTATATGTTCAATTTTTAATCTTAAGGAATCCGTTTGAGCATAAGTAACAGAAGCAAATGATAGCGAAATAAGCAATATAAGGGTCTTCATTTTTTGTACAATTAAATTTTTTAATATATCTGATTTTTCAAATCTTACATACTCCACGGTTGCACTTGTGGGGTTTTGTTCCATGAAATTGATTTTAATAAACCCTACAAATTTAATAAAATAACTATTTTTGTAGACTTTAAATTTAAACTGTAGTAATCATGAAGAAATTGTTTTTATTATTCGTTCTTGTTTCCGTGATGATGAATTTAGGGGTTAGTGCCCAATCGACGAGTGCTGCCCAGTCGCGAAAAAAATTTGTGATCCATACTGAATATGGTGATATGAAAGGAGTTTTGTATAACGAAACGCCCAAACACCGTGATAACTTTGTAAAACTAGTAAAATCAGGCTTCTACAATGGAACGCTTTTTCACCGGGTTATATTGGGATTTATGATTCAGGGAGGCGATCCCGATTCCAAGACTGCAAAACCAGGACAGCCATTAGGTATGGGTGGACCAGGATATACGACTCCTGCAGAATTTAATCCTAATCTTACGCATAAAAGAGGAGCTATTGCTGCTGCTCGCACAGGGGGGCCTTCAAACCCGAAGAAAGCTTCGTCAGGTTCACAGTTTTACATTGTAGAACCCGAAAAAGGAACTCATTTTCTGGATAACGATTATACCGTATTCGGTGAGATCACAGAAGGATTCGATGTAATAACAAAAATAGCTTCTGCTCAGAAAGACCAATCCGATCGCCCGTTAAAAGATATTAAAATGACGATAAAGATGGTAGAATAAAAGACGCAATTCGAGCGTTGATCAAACCCTCAGGGCCCTCAGCGTTGATCAAACCCTGAGGGTTTAAGCTGGTTGATATATCGTTTAATCTTATTACAACCTGAAGGCAACCATTTCCTGGTTATTACGCACTACCAGGACATTGCCTGCCAACACAGGGTGATTCCAGGTTTTACCCTTAATTGCAGGGAAATGCGCCAGCTCCGTGAATTTATCGGGAGTCGCTGATACCAGTGCCAACTCACCCTTTTCTGAAAGTATTATCATTAAGTCCTGGTCTGTTATTAGAATAATTTGCCCGGCGTAGCGTCCGCCTTTCCATTTGCGATTGCCTTTTTCCATATCGACGCATACAAGATAAGGTCCATCAAATCCAAAAACATACCCTTTGTGAACCACAAAATCATTAAAGTAAGGTTTAATTTCGCCTGATGTCCATCGTTTTGTGGTTGTCCATCCGCCGGTTCCGTTTTTGATTGAGAAACGTCGCATTCCCATGCCACCTGTTTCGCCATCGTTACTGATAAGTATATCACTTTCTGAAATCTGGTTGGGTTGAACAATTGGGGCGCCGTTCAACGGTAGTTTCCATAATACCTTGCCATCAGGAGGAGCATAGCTTGTCAACCATGTTTTGTTCATGAATAAAATTTGCCGGATGCCATCGACTTTCAATAAATGTGGCGAGCTGTAGCTTTCTCCGCCATCTTTACCATCCCAGCGTTTGTGACCGTTAGTAATATCATAAGCAATGAGTTTGCCTGATATTGTAACTATCACTGTACTGTCGACCACTAATGGTGAACTCGTATATCCCCAGCCTGGTATGCTTACGCCGGCATCATTCGCGGCATTACGAGACCATATAACAGTTCCATTTCTTGCATCAAGTGCATTCAGCATCCCTGTTGCACCTAATGTGTATACCCGTCCTTTGCTAAGAGTGGGAGTAGAACGCGGACCAGCACCTGCATGTGAATCCCAGAATCGTGTTGAATCGCCATGTTTCCAAATCAGGTCGCCAGTATTCAGGTTATAACACGTAACCATCTCGTACTCACCTCGCTGTTCCTGAGTATAGAGCAAAGCGCCATGAATTGCAAAAGATGAACAAGCCGGTCCTATGGATCGACGCCACATTTCAACGGGTGGCGTTTTTGACCAATCGGTTTTGATATGCACTCCGTGAGCGATACCATCGCGATTGCGACCGCGGAAACCTGGCCATTCAGCTTCTGCAGCCATTGCTGCTGAATCCAACGGCATTTTTATGAGTTTATTATTTTCCTGAGCCAGCAAAAGCTCTTCGGGAGTCTTTGACCATCTCCAGGCAAAATCCTGATGTGATTCGCCATCCATTCCATTCGTACGGAGTAACGCCCAAAATCCTGATGCCAGAAAGATGGTTGCGATCATTGTTGCAAGCCGGAATTTACCAGAAAGGTTGCGACTGGCTACAGCCCATATTACAAAAACAATGCATAAAACCGGAACTGCATACAATGTGTACATCATTCCCTGCATCGAAGAGGCAAGCGATTTGTGGAGGATATGCGACGAAGCGAACAGCGCCACTATCATTATGGGAATGGCAAACCAACGCTCAAAACGTGGTGCCTTGCTAAAGAAAACCCACCAGACAGCGACAGCCAATCCTAAAAGGAGTCCGCCAAATATTGCAATTGCAATGGCCTGGGGTAACAAAACAGGGATTACAAATCTGGCAAGCCATAATAGTATTACGATGATTACTCCAGGCCACAGCCTTAACGGTTTATTCGCATTCATTTCTTTCATTTTTTTGAATTATATAGTTTTAATATTTGGGTTAACTTCAGGAAATATCCATAATCTTGAAAGGATTACTTTAATAACTTTCCTTTCCGCGTCTTTGTGGGTCTTGTTTAATATTTCTCGGAAAAGCCCATTGCAAATTAACAAATATTTTGAAACAAACAATCCGCGTTGTCAGGATGTACCTTCCATCATTATTGTTAGCGGGGTTATTTACTCAAATGGTTATTGAACTTCTTTCTCTTTTTTTAAGATAATAGTGCCAGAAAAAATAAGTAGCCAGCGAGCGTAATGGCTTCCATTTGTGTGACATCAAAATTATTTCCTCTTTGGTTTTAGCACCTGTCAGTTCCTTAATTGTATTTATCATGGCAACGTCTCCTACCGGAAAAATATCTTTTTCTTTCAGACAGAACATTAAATAAATATCGGTAGTCCATTCGCCAATTCCTTTAACACTTGTAAGCTGCTTTCTTATTTCCGTCTGGTGTAATCCCGGTAACTCTTTTAAATTTAAGTTGCTGTTCATAATAGCGAGCGACAAAGCACGCAGGTATACTGACTTTTGGCGGCTTATGTAACAATTCTTCATTTCTTCATTCGTCAGTTTCAAAATTTCCGATGGTGTAAAATCATTCAGGTAATTGTTGAGCTTGAGGAAATGTGCATTTGCCGAGGCTAAACTCACCTGTTGTTCCAGTATTATTTTACATAAGGTGATGAAACCCTGCGGCAGTGTCCAGTTAGGAGGAGATCCATATTTAATATTGATGTGAGCAAATAATTTATCATTGCTGATCAATTGTTTAATATCTTTTGGATTAACAATATTATTAATAATCATAGTGGCCATGCTCCTTTTACATAAATTAAACCATAAAGCAGTTTAAATGTTTTACTTACAGTGTTATTTTGTTTGATTGTTAAATTATTTGTACTTCGTTATGCAGATGAGGCCACATTATCGAACCCTCTGAAAGTATTTGTTCGTAACGCAGGTCCCCTTTCATCCATTTTGCTTCCAGCTGCATTTTTTTTCTCGGTTTTAAAGCCCGATGCCACTGAGCCTAATGCGGTAATTTATCTTGCTTAAGTTGGAGCCATACTTTTGGCAACAGGATTATTGATACTTGGAATAGGACTCATAAAAAAACGAACGTGATTGGTCTCTTTAAATTGCTGCCCAC
>CAYZNC010000159.1:0-13260 GCA_964478555.1 uncultured Bacteroidales bacterium
TTAATTTTTGACGTCTATTATATGAACTATCATACCAACTATGAGAATTTTTGTGATTTTTTTAGTTATTTTTCCTCTTGTTTTGAGTTGTGAAAAGGCACATGACACTGACGCCTACGTTCAGTATAGATTTGCGGCATGGACTTATTTAACCGATCAGGAAAAATCGACGGTCATTGCCGATTGGAAACAGGCTTCCGTTTATGAATTTGTACTTGTGCAGAAGCGAACATTTGCCGTGACTTTTCATACTAAAAATGACGCATTGCTCGGACCTATCACCATCTATGTTGATGCAGCCACAAAAGTTGTAGTAGGAGAGAGCATGAGGGAGTGACTGGAAAGATCAGATGCTGGCGATCAGGAGCTAGTCCTCTCCACCGACATATACCGGGCCACGCATCGATTACAAATAGATAGCATCTTACTTCTTCTTAATTCCCTGAATGCCTTGGCCTTTTCATTATTCCAGAGCTCATAAACACTATTTTCCCTTACATTTCCAAAAGAATAATCAGGAGTATCAACACAAAAGTTAACCTCTCCTGTCGGTTGTATATCAATTAAATTATCGATATTACAGCACGATTGTTCACCCACGGGAGTTGTAAAATTCGCAAACCAATTTTTATATTCATCTTCCAACAATGGCAGATACGGATAACTATCAATTTCTTTTAAGTTATCCAAATATTTTTGGTGTTGAATTTTGAATTCTTCAATGTCAATTCCCGATTCTTCATGATGAAAACCGTTCCAGGTAAAGGCTTTACATCCGAACTGATCATTGAGCTCTTTTTCGTAAGCTTTTCCAAACTTTTCCGGTACGTAAAAATAAGGTACAATAACCATGGTTTTAATTTTCAACTTACGTGCTATATCGGGCATTTCACCCAGATATTTGTAATTGTATTGGCTGATGGTAAAGGTCATTGAAGTACTGATTTCTGTTTTGTGTTCTGTCTCATACTTTCTGAGTTCTCTCAATCCCTGCTTTATTTTTGCAAAAGTACCCGGTACACCCCGTACTTCATCATGTATTTGTTCCGGACCATCTACCGAAATAGTGATATGAACTTTCTTCAGCTTTACCAACAGTTCGGCGTATTTGTCCAGGAAAGTACCATTGGTATCGATAGAAACAAACATACCTTTTTGAATTAAATATTGTAGCAGTTGGGCAATCGATGGGTATAAAAATGGTTCACCACCCCTGATAAGCACAGATTTTATGTTATTTTCGACAAGCTCATCAACAAGTCGTTTCCAGGCTTCTAATTTCATTTGTTGCCGGGGATTGTTATTTTCCCTATGCATGTAACCTTCTTCGCTCCATTGTCCGCACATTTTGCATCGGAGATTGCAAGCATTTGTAACGGTGAAAGAAGCAAATTTTGGATAATTCATGTTATCATATTTTTTTAAATATATTAAATAGAATTTATATTTGGACTATTATTCACGGTTATTAATAAAGCCCAAGTATGCCGAAAAATCTGAAGAGGCTGTTAACAAAACAAATTATAAGATGTTTACGGAATTGTTGAAGCTCAGGTATCCTGAACTGGAAAAAGATTACAGAAAAAAAGAATAAAATAAATAAATAATAGATTTTAAATCCTTAAATTTCATGATGCTTTCTTAAGAAAACAGAATGTATGAAGAGCGCTATTTTAAAATTATTTGGTTCATTCATGTGGCATCAGAAATTACCCTTAAATTTTAATGCCGAAAAAGGGTTAGAAGTTGTTATTTATCAATTTGAATATAATTATAATGGAAATGAAATTGCCAATACCAGCATAAAAAAGCTGATTAAATGGCATGATCGGAGAATTTTTGGAAATTTGGTTAATGCATTGAAAATTAGTAATAAAAGATTGGCAAAATTTCTTCCAAACCATATTATTGAAATTACCCAGGAAGGGAAAATATTATTTTCGATATTGACTAATAAACGATATTTTAATTGCGGAGGAGCAACCTATAAATCACTGGTGGACATTGACAAATGCATTAACAGTTTAATCCTGGAAAGCTAATAAAATTTAGAAACTAACATGCCTTTTACTTTTTCACATCCTGCGTTGGTTCTGCCCATTGCATATTTTCCACGTAAATTTTATTCTTTAACAGGTTTGGTAGTTGGGAGCATGATCCCTGATTTTGAGTACTTTCTCAGAATGAGTACCAAAGGAGAATATGGTCATACGCTTCTGGGGGTATTATGGTTTGATTTGCCCCTTGCGATACTTGTCGCCCTGATATATCATTTTTTAGTTCGTAACTTACTGATTGATAACTTGCTTAAGTTTCTATATGTGCGTCTGTTACCCTTCAAGCAATTGGATTGGCTTAGATATTTTCAAGCACATTGGTTTGTTGTCTGTATCTCTATTATTTTTGGCACATGCTCTCATTTGTTATGGGACAGTTTTACGCATGATGACGGGTATTTTGTTCAAATGATGCCTGTCTTAGCAACAAGCGTAGGTTTTTTTGGTGCCCACATTCATATATTTCAGCTTTTACAATATGGGTGTTCCCTGGTAGGTGGCTTGCTTATTATGTTTGTTATCTTTCATTTACCAAAACAAGAACCTGTTGAACGGGAGAAAATAGGAAGTTACTGGCTAATGGTGTTGCTCCTGACATTGTTTATATTGACATTGCGATTGTTAGTTGGTATAGAGCAAAGGTTTTATGATACGCTGATTATTTCTTTTATTGCAAGTGGATTGTTCTCGTTAGTTCTAACATCATTGGTTATTAAAAGATTTATGATTAATGCAAAATAAAAGGGGGTGTCTCAAAACCCTGAATAGACCCCCAATCTCCTAAAGGGTAGGGCTGTTAAGTTCTGGTTTTGTGCAACCTCTACAAGGTTGATAGCTAAGACACAATATCGTTTACTACAATAATGTAACCTCTACGAGGTAATCTGAACTTCGTAGAAGTTCCATAATTGTAGTAAAAATCTCAAAATCAGTTTTTTAAACCTTGTAGAGGTTTCATCCTAAGTATAAAGCAAAGGAACTTTTTGACACCTCCTTCCAACATATTTTTGAACCGCACTATGCTTCCACCGGCACTGCTTCTACTGACCGCTTTATTCCTTTTCGCAGGATATCAATTTCTACTTTTTTACCAATATAATAATCGTTTAACTGCAAATATAATTCGTCTACCGAGCCTACAGGGATACTATTAAATCCAACAATTACATCTCCCCTTATAAAGTTGGAATTATCAGCATGTTCAGTAGGTATTATCTGTTGGATAAGAATACCCCGGTCGATTTTGAGGTGATTGTAATTAATAACCCGCTGTGGTAGCATAATAGTTTGCCCCGCAATTCCCAATAATGCCCTGCGCACTCTGCCTTCGGTAATTATTTTACCTACCACATATTCAGCAGTACTTGAACCTACAGCAAAACAAATACCCTGGGCCCACATAATTATGGCGGTGTTTATTCCTACCACTTCTCCACCTGCGTTCACTAATGGTCCGCCAGAATTTCCGGGATTCAGCGCGGCGTCAGTCTGGATGATATTGTCAATAAGTCTTCCTGAGTAACTACGCATGGAACGTCCTAATGCACTTACCACTCCAGCTGTTACCGTGTATTGAAATCCGAAAGGATTACCAATGGCTATGACAAGTTGACCTACATTTAATTTCTTGGAATCGCCAAAGCGAGCGTTAGGAAAGTTTTTCCCATAGATACGTATTACGGCAATATCTGTTGAAGGATCATCACCTTTTACCTCTGCCATATATGATGTGCCATCGGAAATATTCACTTCAAGCTCTTTGGCGCCACTTACAACATGGCTATTGGTGACAATAAAACCTTCGGAAGATATAAGAAAACCCGAACCAGTTCCTCCCTGAGGTGCGTTAGTTTGCTTATTGTTTCCCATTTGTTTATTGATGATATGCACAACGGAAGGGCTTACTTTACCAGTTGCACTGATAACGGTTTTAGAATAAGCGTCAAGAATATCCTCATTTGAAGCATGATTATCATCCGATACTATTCCCAATTGAGGGTTGTCCGGATAGTTTATGTTTATTATCCTTTTCATACATTTCCCTTTCTTTAAGAAATAGTCATAACCAAAATCAAACCATTTTGTTTTGACGACAGTTTGGCATAGGTTCAGCCAGATGAGGCTGAAGTTATGACAGTCTTAAAGCTACGTCCTGTGAACGCCGACAGGTATTTCCAAAAATATCAAACAGAAAATTTTACGTTTTTTTAAACCAATTTATAGTTCGGGGTGTTTACAGTAAATGAGGTCATTGTAAGAAGTCTGTTTTTAGACCTTTAATCATTTAATTTAAATGGAAGCATATGAAAGCTGTTTGGAACGGCAAAACATTGGCGGAGAGTGCCGACATAGTACAAGTGGAGGGTAATAACTATTTCCCACCTAACTCTATTCATAAGGAATTTTTTACATCGAGCGATACGCATACCACCTGTGGTTGGAAAGGTATTGCCTCGTACTATAATGTTGTGGTGGATGGAAAAGAAAACAAGGATGCCGCCTGGTACTATCCTACACCCAGTGAGCTGGCTAAATCTATTAAAGATCGGATAGCTTTTTGGAAAGGCGTTCAATTTCTTGAAGATTAATCATTTTAAGTTTTCTAAATGAGTCAGAAACTAATTGATCAGTATCAGGCTGTAAGGGCGTTAACCTCACATTTAATAGAAGGGCTTAGTCCTGAAGATACAGTTGTTCAGCCGGTTGCTGATGTAAGTCCCCCTAAGTGGCATTTGGCACATACTACCTGGTTTTTCGAAAATTTTATCCTGAAAAATTATATCAGGAATTTTAAACCCTTTCACCCTGATTTTGATTATTTATTCAATAGCTATTACCAAAGTCAGGGATCGAGAGTACAGCGTGACATGAGGGGTTTTCATCCTCGTCCTTTGTTGAAAGAAATTTTTGATTACAGGCAACATGCTGATAATGAGTTGTTGGATGTTATAAATTCAAAGGCCGATGATCAAAATCTTTTATCGTTAGTGGAATTAGGTATTCAACATGAACAACAGCATCAAGAGTTATTGTTAACCGATTTAAAATTTATATGGGGTTTTAGTCCTTTACATCCTGTGTATCAAAAACAGGAAAAGCAAACACAATTGTCAGCGACACAGCAATGGCTAAATGTTGGGGAAGGAATTTATGAAATTGGCAATGACGATCGAACTTTCCATTTCGATAACGAATCTCCCAGACATAAAGTTTTCCTGGATAGCTATTCAATTGCATCACGCCCGGTCACAGTTGGTGAATATTTGGAATTTATAAATGCCGGAGGGTATGAACAATGGCAACATTGGCTTCATGAAGGTTGGCAATGGTGCGTTAATAATGATATACAAAGTCCTCTATACTGGCAAGTATTGGATAAAACGCAATATTTATATACGCTTCAAGGGTTAAGGGAATTAAATGAACATGAAATTCTCACCCATATCAGTTTTTATGAAGCTGATGCATATGCCCGTTGGAAAGGTTTACGGCTTCCTACAGAGCAGGAGTGGGAGGTGGCTGCTTCTTTATATGGGATGAACGATTCGTCTTATCATTTTATTGATAATCAGCAATATCACCCTGGTATCGTCATTGAAAATGATAAAGCTTTTTTAGGTCAGGTGTGGGAGTGGACTAATAGCGCATACTTGCCTTATCCGGGATTTAAACCATGGAAGGACAGTTTGGGAGAATATAACGGTAAGTTTATGATCAATCAGATGGTATTGCGCGGAGGATCATGTGTTACCCCTCACGATCACATACGGCTTAGTTACCGGAATTTTTTTCATCCTCATCTACGATGGCAGTTTACTGGAATAAGATTAGCAAAAGACACTAAATAATGGAAAAGAACGGCAGTTTTTTAAGCGATGTGGTTTCAGGTCTAACGGCATCACCCAAAAGACTCTCATCGAAATATTTTTATGACGATGCAGGGGATAAGCTTTTTCACTACATCATGAATCAGCCGGAATACTATTTAACTTGTGCTGAACACGAAATCCTGAGAACCAGTGCTGAAGCTATTTTTTCGAATATTGATATAAATCTGGGATTACGAATAATAGAACCGGGAGCCGGCGACGGATTTAAAACGAAATTACTCATCAATCACTTGCTTTCCAAATGTTTTGATATTATCTACAATCCTATTGATATTTCTTCCAATGTGTTGGATATTTTATGCAAAAACATGTCGAAGATTTTTCCGCAGCTTATTTGTGTACCTATTGTCGGAGACTATTCAAATATCCACACGACCATTGAAAAAGATAATGTTACCAGGTTATTGCTTTTTTTAGGATCAAACCTAGGCAATTATAATCAGGATGAGGATATTGGTATACTTCGTAATTTTGGTGCTGTATTGAACGAAGGCGATTTTCTGCTTTTAGGCGTGGATTTTATAAAAGATCCTACCCGCGTATTGGCAGCTTATAACGATGCCAAAGGCGTTACCGCAAAATTTAATTACAATTTACTGAAACGCATAAACAGGGAACTTGGGGCTGATTTTAAAATTAAAAATTTCATGCATTACCCGGTTTATGATCCGGTTTTGCGGCAAGCCGAGAGTTACCTGATCAGTAAAACCGAACATTCAGTTTTTATAAAAGCAGCAGATCAGCATTTTACTTTTGGGGCTTGGGAACCTTTAAATACTGAGATTTCCAGAAAATTCGATCATGCAAGTTTACGGAGGCTTGCTGAAGCTTCAGGATTTACCCTAGTTAACAATTATTTCGACATCAATAAGGATTATTGTTGCAGCCTGTGGAAAAAGAAGTTGGAAGTGACTAAAGTGAGCTAAAGAGGCTGTTCCCTGTTCAACTCTGTCAGAGTCGTTTTTGGGACACCTTCTTCCAACTTCATTTAGTTTTCTTTGACTTTAATAGCCGATACTTTCTTTTCCAAATCACTCATTTTTCGTACCAAATCATCTTTTACTTCCAATATTTCGGATCTGAGCAAATCGCTCGCCTTGCTGGCTTTCTGACCTATTTCTTCTTTTGCTTTGGCAAAACGTTCCTGGTTTTCTTCGTCATTTTTTGATATCTTTTTAGCAATCATAAAATAAACAGCTAATATTAAGATCAAACCCAGCAACAGCAATATATACTGAATGGTATTGGAAGTGATTATTGAATGAATATCTGCTTTAGTGTTTTCTGCATCGGTTTTTAAAACTTTTAACTGTGCTTCCTTCGTTGCCAGTGAATCAGATAACACCTTTATTTTAGTGTCAGTTACGCTTAGCCCTGTTTGCAGACTGTCTTTAACACCCGCAGAGGTTTTCATGAATTGTTTAAAACGACCCTCCAGTTTGCTGTTACTATTTTTTAAGGCAGTAACCTGTTTTTGCAGGTTATCTATTTCATTAGATTGAGCTTTGACTGGTGCTAAAGAGATTAGACTTGCAGTTACAAAAACGATCGTAAAAATGAGATTTTTCATGTCAGTAAAGTTTAATAGTTAGATAAATAGAAAGAAAGAAAAAGCGTAAAGGCTATTAAAATTGCTACAACCCTTATATTTCGGGCAAGGCGTTAGTTATAGTTATACATAAATATATGAACAAGTTACGAAAAATTTCATGGAACGCAATAATTATTAAACAAAAGAAAAAGGCTACTAGTAGAAACAAAAAAAGCAAAGTTGCAAAAGGTTCTATATCCCTTTGCAACTTTGCTTTTTTGGACTTCGACTGCGCTCAGTCACCGGCCGATTTATTTTACTGAAAATTTATAGATCGTAAATTGGGTGTATTTCTGTCCTGGTCTCAACACTGTTGATGGGAACTTCGGTTCATTTGGAGAATCTGGGAAATGTTGAGTTTCGAGGCAGAATCCATAATGTTTTTTATATACAATCCCATCATGGCCGGTTGATGAACCATCGAGAAAATTACCGCTATAGAATTGAATGCCTGGTTCTGTAGTATAAACGTGGATCATACGGCCCGAAGTTGGTTCGTAAACTTCTGCTGCCAGTGTTAATGCTGCATCCTGTTTGCGAAGTTTAAAGTTATGATCGTAACCACCCGGAATGCTGGCAATACGCTCACCAATAGTATGAGGTGTGGTAAAATCAAAACCGGTACCTGCAACAGGCATGATAACACCTGTTGGAATCAGCGAAGTGTCCACCGGTGTTATTGAATCGGCATACAACAATAATTCGTGATTAAAGATATTTTCTTTGCTTGCTGTTAAATTGAAAAAGCTGTGGTTGGTGAGATTGATGACGGTTGGCTTATCGGTTTCAGCAGCATAGTATATCTTTAACTCGTTCTTGTTATCAAGCACGTATGTTACCGTACATTGCAGGTTTCCGGGATAACCTTCTTCCTTGTCTTTGCTCAGATAAGTAAGTACAAGACCTACTGAATCGGGGCCTGCTATTTCTTTAGCATCCCAAACAACTTTGTCAAAACCTTTAATACCTCCATGCAGGGCGTTTGGGCCATTGTTTACCGCAAGCGTATATGTAGTACCATCGAGTGTGAACTTACCTTTAGCGATACGGTTACCATAGCGTCCTATAGTGGCACCAAAGAAAGAGCGACCATTTAGGTACGGACTCAGGCTGTCGAAGCCCAACACAATGTTTTCGAAATTCCCTTTTTTATCTGGCGTTGTAATGGATGTTACCACACCGCCATAATTGGTTATTTTTATAACCATGCCATTGGCATTGGTGAGGGTGTAAAGGGATACTTCTTTACCGTCTGCCTGTCCCCAGGGCTGTTTACTGGTCGACAAGTTGTGTTTGGGTTGGCAGGCGCAAAGTAATATAGCCGCTGTTAATAGTAATAATAAAAATTTTTTCATAGTAACGAGTTTAATGTTAGGAGATTAAAATAAAAAAATGTAATTGTTAAGGTTATAAATTGGAAGCAGGACAAATTAACCAGATACCATGCTAATCTTAAACTTTCCTGTTCAATATTAATGTTCGTTAATCAGTTCTTTATACTTGGAGGCAGAAAGCAGTTGTTCCAGTTCCGATGCATTTTCGATGGTTATCTGAATCATCCAACCTTCACCATAAGGATCCTTATTTACAATTTCAGGATGATCTTCCAGGGTTGGATTTACTTTCAGCACTTTGCCGGAAACAGGCATAAACATGTCAGATACTGTTTTAACAGCTTCGATGGTACCGAAAACTTCTTCCTTTTCCAATAATTCATTCACTGTTTCAATTTCAACAAACACAATATCACCAAGTTCGGTCTGTGCATAATCGGTAATACCAACGTAACCCTGATTTCCTTCTACCCGGATCCATTCATGGTTTTTTGTATACCTTATATTTTCAGGAATAAGCATACTAAGATTTTTTAGATTTGTTTAATAAATAATGTTATGTGTTTAATATGGAACAATGGGACGTGATGAGGCCAATTCGTTCATATTAAATCGCAAGTAAAAATAATACATTTTACCGAAAACAAAAATTACTGAGTCAGACTAAATTGAACACTAAATCCAATATTGGTATTGGCTGTAGGATAGGATAATGAGACCAATGGTGTATTTACAATCCTATCGTAAAACATGCGCAGACTTAATTTTTCGCTCAATTTATAATCGGCCGACACATTGATGGTCACTACTTTTTGTCCTTGTGCAGGCTGCGGAGGCTCATTGGGATCATCGGTTAAGCGACGAATGATTGTTTTATTATCACGAATGGATAAATTGGCTTTGAGGTTAAGGTCGCTCTTAAATGCTTTTTGCGTATTACCTGACTTAATGGCAAACTGTACATCGGTAATTTTGTAACCTGTCCCAATTACCAATTCATTGGATGTTGTTTCCATAATTTGGTTGTTGGCCATACTAAGACTTACATTTCTGCTTTTACGCATCTCAAATTTGGCGGTAAGGCTGTTTTTAAAGTTGACATCGATTCCAATCAAAGGACCAAATTGCTCTGCAAAGGAAACGGAGGAAACATCGAGCCGGGGTATAAAATTGTAATTCAAATCACGGGCTTCATGTAAGATGTTTTCCAAACTATCATCCGGTGTTGAAACGTAATTTCCGACGGTATAAACACACCTGTAGGCATGATTTAGACTGATAGACCTGGTGATGTTGTCCAGGAAACCAATTTTTGACAATCCTTCGTAGTTGATACGCCAGTTGGGAAGCATCGAAAATACCGACGGAATTCTGTTTAAGGTTACTTTATGAGGATTCTGGCCACCATAAGCTGCCATAAAAGCAGGTATCAGAACATTTTGTGATGTCAAACCATATCCGTTTGTACCCTCAACTAATTTGTCACCTGTTACAGGATCGATCGTAGGATCATAAATTACTTGTTGATTAGGTTTATTAATTTCAGCAGCTTTTTGTTTACCTAATCTGCCCGCTATAATGTCTCTATAATCCATGAATTTATTAAAAGTGGGTGACACATAATCGGGGGCTTTTAACTTGCCGAAAGCCGTCGTAAAAGTGATAAACGACATACTGAAATTGCCTGTTTCCTGTGAATTGCGAGGTTTGTTAGGAAGATTTCCTGTTGAATCCGCTGTAAAATATTCATTCTGGCTGCGGGTTAGGGTTCTTATGGCAGTTAATTCGATCTTGAAACCGGGGAAAGGCTCCACAATACTCCGGAGACTTAAGTTTTCGTTATAGGTAAACACAATAGGGTTATTCAAATATTTGCTCTTGGTTAACCAACCATTATTCATGGCCGTATAGGGAAAGTTTTTATCCTGGTAACCCAGTATAAATGGTATACCGGGAGCGTAAACGCCATTTGTGGTAGACATTCCAAAAAGTCTGGATTTAGGCAAAAATCCAGGCACTGTTGTGCCTTCTGTGCGTGTCCAGGAAATTGAAAAGCTCTTTACACCAAGGATTATACGGGTTATAGATTTGGCAATGATGGCCAGTGGATTTGGCTTTTCTTCCACTTTGCCTTCTACTAAAATTTTAACATTGTTATAAGTACTATCAGTCGTAAAAGAGACTCTGTTCTTATTGATAACTGTCAGCTTACCTTTAATTTCCTTGCCTTTTGAATCGAGCACTTTTGCTGTTACTTCTTCGGTAGCCAGGTTGTGTGTAATATTTTTAGGTTCACCGCCCGTGAGGAATGTTTTATCACGTTCATAAGTGATGGTCTTATACTTTTTGGCCGGGTTCTGTGCAGGAGGCTGGTTCTGCTGATTTTGTTGCTGATTTCGCTGGGGCGAATTTTTTTGTTGCTGATTCTGGGCCTGGGTTATCCTCCTGAAGTAAGGTATCTTGCTATATAGAGCAGAGAAATTGAGTTCACCGGATAACCTTAGTGTATTTGAATTATTGATAGTGTTACCCAAATTAAGCGTATCGAAGGTTAAACCTGTATCCCAATCATAGGCAGCATCGTATCCGGCCCGTGCAGAAGTCCAGTCCATCAACGGCAATTTGTTAATGGGTATGGTATAATCGATAACCACATTGTGTTGATAATGCGTATTTCGTCCACCTTTTAAAATGTTTCTCCATACAGTATCTTTCCAATGTTCGTACTCAGTTTTAAGTTCGCGGTTTACTACACCGGAAGTTCCTTCAGGTTCATCGATACGGGCAATATTAGTAGCATTAAAATTGAGTTTTAACGACCTGGTAAGATCAAATCCCAAGTCGTAGTAGCGGTTCCATAAGAAGTCCTTATTTACCGTAGTATCCATATGGTAGCCAGGATTATTCAGGTCGCGCAATGTTGTTTCACTGTATGTTCGAACCATGTTGGTTCTAAAACCCAACGAGGTTGGCAGGTAGTTGAAATTAAAGTCGCGGATTAAGCGCAACGAGTTGCCTTTTAGAAATGATATCTTTTGGAACGGACTTACATTTTCGGGTTTCCCCTGGAAACTATACATTAAACCCCCACTGAAAGTTTTTATAATACTATGATCGGTGGTGATATTACGTTGAAAGGATTCGTTATAGGCATAATTTAACGACCAATTAGAAATATCATAGAAATGTGTTTTACCCTTTTGCTTATTGATTTTTACATTGGTAAAGTTAAGGCTTTTCCGTCGTGTATAATCCTGTGCGTAGTATTTGATGGAATCTCGTTCGTGTTGTGTTTTGGCGTTACTCAGCGATGCTTTTAATAGTATATCAGGGTCGAGCGGGTTATACTCCGGATTGATAAATATCTCAGATAATCCAACATACATTGGTATCTGAACCTTTGCTTTTGCGGGGAAGAACTTACCTAGTTCAAAGTTTGCGGCGATATCATATTGGTAAGTTTCATCCAAACTGCGATTGTTTAATTTCGAATCAATGCTTCCGAACCCGGGGGTGCTTATATTTCCGGCAACAGATACCGTTCCAAAATCCGACAAACGTGTAGTGGTTCTTAGGTTAGCAGCCCATCCTCCTTTTTCGTTAAAATCAGTTACCCGGAGTTCATCTACCCAAACCTCTGCTGATTTTGGATCTCCTACTTTATTGGCATTGTAGGGATGCCTGACACCAATCATGATAGTTTTTATATTGCTCATGTTCGGGTTTCCGGAAACGTAATATGTACCTTTTTTACCATCAATCACAAAAGGAAATACCATCGTGTTTGAGACATTTGAACCGGGTACACGCATATTGTCATTTCGTGCCTGTTTTACTCTTTGCAGGTCTGCGAGGTCAATTTCTATATGGTTTTCAGCAGGCCAAACTATTTGTGGAAGATAGGTTGCAGTTGATCCATTCCATTGCGTGAGCTTAAGCGGTAATTCATATTCATAGAAGTTATCCTTGTAATCCGATCCCATACGAATAAATACCGTAAGGTCGTTATCGTTTAAAGGGTAACCGGCTATTGCTTCAGCGTGAACCTCCATCTGGAGTTTCTTGTAATTACGCACGTCAAAATTAATATTTTTATAAGCTGCACGGGCATCTCCGGTAACCAGGTTGTTTACTTTCAATACCATCGATTGTTCATTCAGCTGACGTAATTGTGGGTTGGAAGGATCAATCTGACGGGTAATTCCCGGAGGCAGTACATAGCTTACAGGTGTTTTATCGGCATTGTCTTCGATATTAACCGATGAAATATCGAATGATGCATCAGTTTCTTCAGGGGTTGACAAACTTTCACCACCTTGCCGGAAAGTGAGGTTATATTTGCGCCATTCGCCGCGTACCAGGTCGAGTCTGGCAAATCTCATGATAAT
>CAYZNC010000160.1:0-13166 GCA_964478555.1 uncultured Bacteroidales bacterium
GGCTGTGGCTTTTTGCTTGCGTTTGAAATTGGTAAAGATTAATTCCACTTCATTGGCTGTTTTATGCATAACTGGCGCTATTTCCTCAGGCAAGTAGCCATTTTCGAAACCATACCATAATAAATCCATGTCGCTGAAGGGCAACTGATAAAAGAATTCCTCCTGGGTTTGTTCAGCCGAATAGGTATCAGTGGTAGGTGTTCGCCTGATAATGTCATCAGGAATGCCTAAATATTCGGCCAATTGGTACACCTGAGTTTTATATAAATTGCCAACTGGCATCACATCAACGCCACTATCACCATATTTAACAAAGAAGCCTTGCTCAATTTCATGTTTGTTTGAAGTCCCAATCACTGCAAAATTTCTTAATTCAGCATGATAATAAAGCATGGCCATCCGGCTCCGCTGTTTAAAATTAGAGGCAGCAACAATCTGAAGATATTCTTTGACAGGAAGAATTTTAGATTTTGTCTCACCGTTTTTGTTTATAATTGTCAGGGAAAAAACAGGCGGCAGGTTTTGGTTAATACCTGTCTGGTTGATACCAATCTTCATTTTAAAGGTGGCAGGATCATAATCGGGGAACACTCTCGCCACAGCTTCGTCGCGACGTTTATAACAATTAAACCCATCCAGCGCACCGGTAATATTTTCATCGACAGCTTCAACCGAAAATTTAGAAGCTAATTGCAATGCAAATTCTTTACTGTCGCCACTCGAATCTTTCTCAGGCAGCATAATTCCCACTACTCTTCCGGCACCAAATGCTTTTGCAGCCAATGCCAACGTAACAGAAGAATCAATACCTCCGCTTATTCCAATAACACCACCTTGTTTACGCATATTCACAAGAACGTCACTCTTAAGTTTTTCCGTAATGCGGGTTATATAACTTTCGATATCATTTATTTTCAATAATTCAGGAGAAAAAGGCTTTTTTAAATTCATAATTTTTAATTTATGTTTATTTAATTTATCTAATTTTCGGGATGCATATAAATTACCCTTATGTTTCCATGCTCATCAGTTACGGATGCTATTTGATCATAAAGATTTGTTTTTTCGATAATCTGAATAAGAAAGGAGCCTTGCCCAACACCTACTTCGAAGGCCACCCAACCCTCCTTGGTTAAAAATTTTGGAGCCTCACGTATCAGCCTTTGAATTATTTTAGTCCCTAACATACCGCCATCAAAAGCCATGACAGGTTCATTCATCGATATCTCGGAGTGTAACTTTGTAACTTTCGAACTCGAAAGGTACGGGGGATTACATACAATAAGATCGATTTTTTTATCATAGTCTCCGACTTCAAAGGCAGAGAAGAGATCGCTTTGACATACATGTACACGTTGCTGAAGATTTAAAAAAAAAACATTCTCCTGAGCCAATGTAACCGCATCTGCAGAATAATCCGAAGCAAAAACCTCCGCATTGGAAAGAAAATGCGCAACGGCTATCCCTAAATTTCCCGAACCACAGCAAACATCAAAAACCCTAACGTTGCCCTTTTTACTGACTATATTTTGGCCGATTTCAAGTGCTTTTTTTCCTAAAATTTCTGTTTCCTTGCGGGGAATTAGTGCTTTATCGTTACAAAACAATTCGATACCCATAAAAGATTGTCGCCCTGTAATATAAGCTAAAGGTTTGCCACTGAGACGTTCATTGATCAGCTTATTTAATTTAATCACTTGTTGCTCTGAAAGCTCAGGTAAAGGTAATGAAAGAGCTTCTCCGGCAGACTTTTGAATACCGCTAGCCATAAGCCACAATGCTTTTAAAGAAGAGTCCACCGTTTCCTCAGGTTTATCTGCCAAAAGATGAAGATTGTTTTCCAATTCAATTTTTATTTTATGGTATAAATTTTCTTCATTCATGGGTTATCAGTATTCTTTTTAATTCTTTTTTATCTATTTTCCCGTTAGTGCTTTTGGGCATCTCCGGTAAAAAAATAATTCGTTGTGGAACCATAAAAGATTCCAGATATTTAAAACATTCCTGTTGAATTTCTTTTTCGTTCAGTGACATGTTATCATGTGTGGTAACATAGGCCACAATCGATTCGCCAAGAATTGCGTGCGGTATACCCATCACGGCGACTTCTTTTATGCCCCGTATCTTATAAATAATATTTTCAATTTCAACCGGACTAACTTTTTCTCCTCTTGTTTTAATGATATCGTCATTTCTTCCCTGAAAATACAGAAACCCCTCTTCATCCATTTTAAACCAGTCGTGGGCACATAGTATCTTTTCTCCTGGAATTGAACCTGGTTTGAGCATTTCCCGGCTTAATTCTTCGTTGTTCCAGTAACCCGCCATTACATGTGGTCCCCTAATATGAAGTATTCCAGGCTCTCCGGGGGGTACAGGCTTTCCTTCAGGCGTTAACAGGAAGATCTCAGTCCCCGGAATGGCTTTGCCAACAGAATTAGCTTTTTCTTCCAATAATTCAGGTTCGAGGTAACTAACCCTTTTACACTCAGTTAAACCATACATTTTAAATATAATAGCATTTGGAAATATTTTTTTCAGATCGGGTATAAATTCTTCAGGCAATGCAGCCGCGGTATTGGTTATTTTTTTTACACTCTCGAAAGCTAATCCTGATTTTTTGTGCGTTGCAATCATCATAGCATACATAGTGGGTACCCCCGGAAATATCGTTGGCTTAGACAGCTCTATTTGACGGTATATGGTAGGAGGGAAACTGAATGATTGTTCAATAATAAGTGTTCCGCCAATGGTAATAGCCATTAAGAGCTGATACAAACCATAATCAAATGCCAGTGGCAAAACCAGTATTATACGTTCCTCTTCTGTAAGCCTAAGGTATTCGATAAGGCTCCAGCACGTAAAAACCATCGACTGATGGGTCATCATCACACCTTTAGGAAATCCAGTGCTGCCGGAAGTATATATTAATGCTGCAAGATCATTGGGTATAACCCGCGGAAGCGTCACCCTTATATTGCTTGCAAAAACATCTTTAAGAGTTGATACCCTAGCAGGTAAATTGATGACTGGTGCGTCTTCCTCCTTGAGTACGACTTCAAAGATATCGCTGACCCCTGATAAGGCTTGTGAAAATTCACCAGCCAATGATATTTCGGAAAATAAAACTTTAGCCCCACTATCCTTTAAAATATATTGTAATTTATTTGCTTTGGTTTGTGGATTAATCATTAAAAATACGGCCCCCGCCAGGGTTGCTCCATAAATTGCCGCAACACTTTCACAGGAGTTGTTCATATATATGGCCACCCGGTCTCCTTTTCTGATACCTGCATTTACCAGATATGAGGCTATTGTGTCTGATCTCTCTTTCAACCATGCATAGGAATAATTTTCTCCTTTATAAATAAGCGCTGTTTTTAGAGGTGTTTTTAGGAACGAAATTGTTAATGCTTCGCCTAAAAGACGTTGTGGTATTGAAATCATTGTTTATCTCCTGTTAATTTTCATCCTTAATAATACGTAACATACTGGTTGGTTTTGGGAGAGATACAGGCGATTTGCCTAATATAAAAAAACGGTAAAACAACTGCGTTGAGATAATCGCGGTAAGAATCATGTTTTCAATTTCCGAAGCCGTTCCGGTAGTTCTTATTTTCTCAATCAGTTTAGTTGTCAGCTCAGGATTAAAAATGCCATAATCCGTAATAGTTCCCTTGTTCAATATTGATTCCATATATTCCATTTCGGGTTTTTCAAAAAAACTACTGCTAATAGGTGCTCTATACGCTTGTTTGGGACGTTTGCAAATGGAATCCGGAATTTGGTTTTCAATCATTTTCTTAAGCAGATACTTTTCGTTTAATCCGTGCATTTTAAATCCCTCGGGTAGTTTTGCTGCAAATTCAATGAACCGGTGATCAAGGAAGGGATACCGGCCTTCGACCGAATTTGCCATAGTCATTCTGTCACCCTGAGAGGAAAGCAGGTAACCGGACATAAACAAGGTGGACTCAAGATACTGGGCCTTTCCTAAATCGCCCCAATAATCAAAACCATCTGGCATTAAAGGCTGCCAACTTTCAAAAGGATCAAATTTTCCTATCATTTCCTGATGCGATGAAGCCATGTATTTCAAAATATGCCGGCCGTTATTCCAACGCATCAAATGAGAATATGCAGGGTAATTTACTTCTTCTAATTTATAACCATAAAAAAACCTCAACGACTGCGGGTTAATGTTGTTAATTTGGGGAATATAAGGATAGAGTTTTTTTAACAACAAAGGCCTGTATTTTGAGCGGGGTTCGCGTGCCCAAAATCTTCTTATGACCATTTCTTTAAAAAGATCGTACCCCGCAAGCATTTCGTCAGCCCCTTCCCCCGTTATCACCACTTTAATGTTATTTTGTCTCACAAATTTCGAAAGGTTATACATGGGTGCCGGCGCGGTTCGAAGCATAGGACTTTCCGAATGCCATACCACATTAGGAAAATTTTTTGAAATTTCATGATTGGTACAATCGATACTTTTATGATTAGTATTGAGGAAAACTGAAGCTTCCTTTTGAAATGCCGATTCATCAAAGGCATGGTCGGCAAAACTTATCGAAAAGGTATTCAGGATAGTGGGTTCTATTTTTTTTATAAGCGCTGTTGTTGTTGTGGAATCGAGCCCTCCACTCAAATAAGCAGCAACAGGAACATCGGCGCGAAGCCGGATTCTAACCGCATCAGTGAGAATTTCATCCAATTCTTCTCGGGCGTCTTGTAAACTGATATTCCGGAAATTTCCGTTTTGCGGGTATTGAAGTTTCCAATAAGGTTTTACTTCAACAGCCCCTGATTTTATTTTCAGATAATGCCCCGGTGTTACTTCAAAAATATCCTTAAAAAGTGTAGCTGGGGTTAACGTTGACCAATAAGTAAAAACCTGACATAGTGCATTTACCGACATCTCGGGTACAACATCCGGATGTTGAAGTATAGCCTTTATTTCTGATCCAAAAATAAATGTGCCATTTTTATTGTAATAATAGAGCGGACAAATGCCTACCCTATCTCTGGCTAATAGTAATTCACGTTTTTGTTTATCCCAAATGGCAAATGCAAACTGTCCATTTAATTTAGTAATAAAATCAATTCCCCACAGTGCATAGGACGCCACTATGACCTCCGTATCGCTCTTAGTTTTGAACCGGTATCCTTTCTTTTCCAATTCATCTTTTAATTCGATATAATTAAATATTTCTCCGTTAAATACTATTTGAAAATTACCTGAAGCATCGCTAAGCGGTTGTTGACCTGTAGCCAAATCAATAATACTTAACCGCACACTGCCTAATGCCAGGTTATGATGCAGGTATATTCCCCGCTCATCAGGTCCCCGATGATTGATGGCTAGCAACATATTTTCGAGCAAATGCGCCGAAACATTGCAGTCAGAGGTATAATTAAATATTCCTGCTATCCCACACATTTTTAAGTAATATTAATGTCAGCATACGGTTAAATATGTTTGCATTAAAAATCAATTTTTTAATGCGTTTGGATTCTTTTTTAATACAAAATTTGCAATAGCATTAATAGATTCAAAATTTTCCTCAATTAAGTCGCGATCAGTTGTTTCTATAGTAAATGCTTCTTCTAAAAAAGCAATCAGTATAACAAAACCCATAGAATCTAAATAGCCTTCTTTAAAAATCAACGTTTCATCAATAACTTTTGACTTGTCTGCAAAAGTCTGTTCCAAAATAAAACCTTTTACTTTTTCCTTTATTTCTAACACCTCATCCATAATATTCAATTTATTTTTTTTTATTAATAAGTTTATTTTTAATTGATGAGTCTAAATGAAACAACTCTTCAAAATACCGCTTGTTTTGTAATGAAATAAAGCCCATACTCAAAAATTGCAAAGCCACAATTAGCGTAATGCCAGCAACAAAAAAAGCATAAGGGCGATCACTAAATACTCTCGCTAATGCTTGGGAAAACCTGTCGTCGAAATAATTAGTTTGTGCAACCATATGGGGATAAACAAAACTTATATTGACGATTAACCAAATAAATAAATATAAAAAGACACACATTAAAGCCAATCCAAACAAGAGAAAATACATGTAAGGCCTGAAAATAAAAGAAGCCATTAGACCTGAAAATATCCCTTTAAATATTCTTATCCCTGAAACACGACTTTTCCCCGCCTGATTCTGAAAACTCCAATCGAGATGGGCGGGAACTTCTATAATTCTTGCACGAAGAATCATTGCCTTGTAAATGATCTCGGGATTGATTTCATAATCCTTGGTTTTCAAATTTAGCGATCGTATAAAATCTCCTCTGTAGGCGCGTACCATACAGGTAAATGTGTGAAATTTCTCCTGAGATGAAAGTGACATTAACCAATTTACCCATTTACTCATAATAATTCTTGTGAATGGCACTGCCGTTACCTTTCCGCCCCTCATATAAGGAGAAGCAAGTACCATATCAGCCTGTGTAGTTTCAATGGTATTTAACAGCATTTCAATATGCTCAACAGCGTAGCTTAAATCTAAATCCATGGTTATCACAAAATCGCCATGGGAATTGTTAAAACCAGTCTTTAAGGCGTTGCCAAGGTTAAGATTTATTAAATGATGCAGAACCTTGACAATAGGGTATTGATGCGACAATTCTTCGGCAATCTTTCCGGTATTATCCTTTGACCCATCGTTTATAATCAGCACCTCCCATTGGTACTTGTGATCGAATAAAATTAAATAGTTATAAATTTTTTCGATGCTACGAGCCAATATGGATGCTTCGTTGTAAGCTGGTAAAACAATTGAAACCAACGGTTTAGATTTGGCTTGTTGTTCCGGTGTCATTGTAAATTCATTAAAAATAAATAACAGTAGTTTAATAATAAAGGAAAAATCAGACATGATTGTTCAATAAAACTTCCCAAATAGTAATAAACTTATAACAAATGCTTATGAATTAAGCTATTGCACTAACAGTCGATTAGTGAAGTTGCTTAGTCTGAAATGTAGTAACTTTTGTAATGTAAATCGAGTGGCCTTGTCTGGTGTTAGGTAAGTTTTAGTTTCTGGTAGGTAAAATGTATTATTTTGATAAGACGTAATGCGTGTAAACAGGAAACCATGTACCAATAAAAGGTACCATATATCCCTTTTTTATAATGTTGAAATTCGCTTCCAGTTTTCCGGTAACCAGCAACCGGGAGTTTCCAAACTCTTCCTTTGGTTTTTTACTGGAATAGAGCGACAAAATTGAGTCGAGGAACTCACTTTGCATTGGGCAAATAGTAATAAAAAATCCGTTCGGCTTCATTATTCGTTTTATCTCATCGATGGCAGTCTGAATATTGTTTACAAATTCAAGAACGCTTACACCAATGATAACATCGAAAAAATTATCCGTATAGGTTGTTTTTTCAATGTTTTGCTTATTTACAGTGCAATTCGCGATACTATAATACTCGCAAAGCTTTTCAATATGCGAATAATCATCGTAAATATCGCATGCAAAAAGTTTGTCGCAATGCTTTGAGAGTTCTGGTAAGAAAATTCCACTGCCTGTTCCAACCTCAAGCAGCGTAGAATATTTTTTATTCCCTAATAATTCTGTAATTTTCTTAAATCTATATTGTTGTATAATACTTATAGGAAACCGGTAATTCCAATCAAAGTAATCAACATCGCCAGTCTTCTTCAGTAATTCCTTTCCCGGCAATAATACGTTCATAACTAAAAGTTTCTTTTACATAGTCAGACGATTCTTGCTTGATGTTTTGTGATTGTTAGGGTTATTACTTGAGACCATTCATAAGTAGAAGGTCGAACGAATTGCTAACTAATGCTAACTTAAACAAGTGGCGGTGCAAATAGTTAATTAATTATAAAAGAAAGTTTGTTATACTTGTTTGACCATCCTACCGTTAATTTTTTCGGTTTTCAAAGCTTCGCCACTGTTAAGTGATGAACTGATAATTGGCTTTTTCTCTGTGTGTTTTGCCAAAGCTTTTTGGTGGTCAATCATGTTAACCAAATGATAATGTTTCTGAAGTTTGTGAATTACGATTTTAAAAACTTTTATTTTTTGATCGCTTTTAATATTCATACCGGGGAAAAATGCCAATTCAGGAACCTGATCTCCGCCAATTAGATCAAGCGGATGCAATAAGAAACTAGGAGCAGTTCGAGTAATTTTACACATGAAAATGGCAAAACTCAAATACAATTTCATAAGACCCATGGAAAAACCGCTTAAATACAAAAGATAGCTCAAATGAAATGGGATCTTGAAAATTGGAATAGTGGTGACGGGTATTTCTAAAAGTTTTTGTTGATTGGATAGGGTCCAATAATAAGGTTTTAATGGTCGCAGTCCGTCTTTAAATGAGCCAAAAAGCTCTTTACGTTCTCTTTTTTCGTCTTTCGAAAGATTTGAGGTCCAAAAGTAATACAACCTTGCAATTGGTCCAATATAGGTTGGCAAAGTAGAAGCGTCAAATTGATAACCTCGCTTTTGCAATACTTCAAGCAGATCGATGCTCCAACTAAAACCTGGTCCTCTAAATCCCAACGGTTTATGACCGGTAACATCCATAATTATGTTCTCAGCTCGTTGTATTTCATTTTCAATTTGTTCTTTTGAATAGGTTTGTAACCACGATTCGTGATGAAACGAATGATTGCCGATATCATGTCCCCGGTCCACGATGCTTTTTAGAACCTTCCGGTTTTTCTCCAGGGCGGCATCCTGCCCTACAATAAAAAATGTTATTTTGAGGTTCAGTTCATCTAATACCTGGAGTACATAGGGCACGAATACGTCGAGATACGATGGAAAATTTTCCCACCCTTTATCACCATGAATTTTCATGTACGACCATTGGTTGTCCAAATCGAGTGAAATACTGGCTAAGGGTTTAGTTTTATTCATGAGCATTTAAAATTTCGTTAAGTTTGGTTTCTGCCACCTGAATGGTTTCATTTACATTAAGCGTTCCATTGGTGATATGGGAAGAATTTAAAATATAGACGCCGGGAATCGTTGTTTTTACCGGGGGCAGGTTTCTCGAGTAATTAAGTGTAGATAGCGCAAAAACTTGCCTGGCCTTAGCAATGCCCACATATTCAATATTACTTTCGGTTATAAACGGGTACATCTTTTTTAAGGCATCAAGAAATAGTTTTTCAATTTCCTCATTGGAAGCATTAAACATGGAATCGCCGGGGTTAAGGTATTTGGGTAGGTAGATAAGTGTCTTACCACCGAATGTTTTTTTGTCAACCAAAGCCGACATTTCAATCACACCGGTAAAGGGAACCCATGTATCAGTAATATTTGTAACGTAGAATGGGCTGATAGAGCGGTTGAGAACTACAGAGGCGCAGACGACACCCAGATATTCCGTATTTTTTAACTTTTTAGTTTCTTCGCTGGAGATTTCCTGACACAAATCTGCTGCTAAACCTGAGGGCAAGGTTACGATTATATGATCAAAAACTGCTTCATAACCATTGGCAAAAATTGCTCTGGGCATATCATCTATCCCAGATTGAATTTTTTTTGCCACATGATTTACTTTTATTTCCACGCCATCGGAAATGAGTTTATTTTTGAACGATTCGAGGATTTGGGCATATCCCCCCTGAACATATCCAAACATTTCCTTCTTTAGTCCGCTTCTGCGAGCTGCATACATCCGTTGAATAGTTGCCCAGATGAAAGCCGCTGAGGTTTGTAAATAATTGTCGCCCAACTTTGCCCTGAGCAATGGCAGCCAGATTTTGTTAAATGTATTTTCACCCGACCATCGTTTGAGCCATGTAGCAACAGGTATATTTTCGAGCCGTTGCCAGTTTTTCAATTTCGAGGCAACAAAAATGGTGAGGCCTAACCTGAATTTATCCATCAGGTTAAGGGGTGGAAATTTCAGAAATTCGATACTATTCGACATCGAGTATAACTTACCATCGGTAAAAAAGCCTGTTTTTGTTTCTACCCAGTTAATTTTATCATCCAGGTTAAACTCTTTCAACATACTTCTGGTTCGCAGATCCGATAAAAGAATAACGTGATAAAATTTATCCCAAACAAATCCGTTAACTTTCCATGCACTGGCCAATCCTCCTAAGTCAGGGGCCGCTTCAAAAATTGTAACCTTGTAACCTTGTTGGGCAAGGCGATGAGCAAGCGTCATTCCCATGATTCCGCCACCAATAATCCCCCATTTCTTCTGTGTCATCAGTAAATATTATTGTTTAATAAGCATGCAGTAGTTATGTTTAAAAAAAATACCAGATCACCAGCGCTATCTGAATTATTTCATACATCAGATAGTCTCTATCCCCCTCTGGCTTCACCCCAACCCCTCTTTGGCCTCACCCCCGGCCCCTCTCATAAAAGAGAGGGGAGTAGCCCTGAACATTAGACTGTTCCTAATACGAAAGGCACTTAACCCCTCTCTTCCAGGAGAGGGGTTGGGGTGAGGCCTAATGGAATTGAAAAGTCCTGAGATTCTTAATATGACGATGACAAAACAGGAGCTTGCTGTCGGGCATAATAGGCATCATGGCATAATCTTGAAGAAAATCCCTCGTACACAGGCAAATTGCCGATCCCTCCGGGTTCCGCAATCAAACAACCTGTGGAGCAACTAGCCGCTAATCGCCTTACTTCGGAAAACTTAACCTTATTAAATTCGTCGTAAGCGTAGTGCTCATTCAGAAAAGTGCAAAGCTCGTTTACTTCATTAGCAAGTCCTGTCTCAAAAGCCCGAAAAGAATTGTATACAAACTCAGTGAAATCAATATCAGGATGATTTAATCCACGTCCGATGCCAGTATACTTCAGTGAAGTATCTACAAAATCATCCTGTACATATATATTGCAGGCATCCAATAAACCTTTCAATTCCTTAGCTTGCGATAAAATCAAATCCAGATCTTCGAAATACATCTTATGCGCTGTTCCAACAACAATGTAATCGGCTTTTTTTACTGCTTTATCAATATCTTGTGTAAAAACATGATCGAGTTTAAGCTTTACCAGATTCTGATCCGAAGGTTTTACATAGGGATCATGAATAATAACATGAGCTCCTTTGGCTTGCAATTGTAGTGCAAGCTGAAGTGTCGGAGAGTTTCGGGTATCCTCCGAATTGAAACGATAGGCAGCTCCCAGAATAGCGACATTTTTTCCACTCATTTTTTCAAAATAGCTTTCCATTAATTGAATGGTTTCCGAAGGGGATTCGTCATTAATCATTCTCGAATTAAGAATTAAACTTCGTTTGGTATCAGCACCACTTTCGATTCTGCGCCACCAGAGTAAAATACCATCCTTGGGTAAACAGTGTCCTCCTACACCAACTGTGGGTATGAGAATACCACCACTTGGAACAACATTTGGGTTTTCACTGGCATTATCGCTTTGAGCAAGCCGGTCATTAACCTCATCCCGCAGCTGATAAAAGTTAATGTCGTTTTCATCGCAATACCTTGCAATCTCCGAGGAAAATGCAATACGAACATCGCGATAAGCATTTTCAAGGGTTTTTACAACTTCTGCTGTTAAGCTATTGGTAATGTGCAAGGTTCCGGACTTGACGATGTGTTTATACAGATGTTGTATCAATTTTGGTGTATCCGGGTTTAACCCCGCAACAAGTTTATCCGATTTTATGATCCTTTCCACCAAACGGCCAGGCATAACTCTGTTCGGACTATTTCCCAATAAAATATCCTTACCTTCCACAAGATTATACTTTGCAAAATGTTCTTTGATAACTGTTGCCATGGAGGATGGGGCAAGTGTGGATTCAAAGATGATAAGCGGAATCTTATCTGCCGGTTTTTTTTGCAATGCTTCTGCAAGACTTGTGAGACCTCCAAATAAGGGTCCATAATCTGGTGCAAAACCATCCTTATCAGTCTGAATGGCTACCAATATTACATCTGCGTCAGATAGAGCGTTGTAGTCCCAACTTGCACTTAATATGCCGTCTTTAACATTTTTTTCAACAATGCCGTTGAGTAGAGGTTCTATACCTCCTATTACTGATTTACCTTGATTAATAGCGCTGACTTTCCATCCGGAGTTTTTTGAATTTCGCTGTACTACGCAAACTCTTGCAGGCTTTTCGGTACCTATCTTAATACGAGCATCAGCTAATAAAGCTGCCATAGGCATTCCTACGATTCCCGGACCTATCACGCCTATTTTTTCGACTTTCCACTCTTTTTGAGTGCCGTTGAATATTTTGAATTTCATGATTTAATGCTATTAAATGATTAATAATTTAATCCCGAAACCTCACTGCTGCTACGGGATGTTAACAGTAATAGTTATTTATAAATAAATTTTCCCAAAGTTGAAGGGTGTGGAGTTTAGAATGCTAAACCTGTTACGAAACCAAATTTTGTTCTGGTACGTGGTTGCCGGTTTTTAACAGACTCTCTGTACCGTTTAATTTTTTATCAATAAAATTTCCAAACCATAATTCAAGGCTTAACATACCCCACAACTGTCTGCTAAATGGTTGCTGAGATGCAATCATTTTTTCCACTTTCCCTGTGTCAAATATGCCTCTCTGTTTACTCTTTTGTGATAATAAAGTATCTAAAATAAAATCGCGGGCTTCTTCTTTTGCCCAAATATGTAATGGAACCGGAAATCCCATTTTATCTTTTCGATCTATGATTTTCTTTGGCACTAAATGCCCAACAGAACGTTTCAGAATATACTTCATTTCGCCCCCTTTAAACTTCATCTTAGGCGGAATGGTTGCTATCAAATCCACAATTCTTCTGTCGAGCAAAGGCACTCTTGATTCGATAGAAACTGCCATACTCATCCTGTCCTCAACTTGTAATAATGCAGGAAGGCTTCCGAACATATCGAAATGGGTCATCTTATTAAAGTACGAATGGGTATTGGGGTTATTAAAAAGATATTTGTACCGGTTAAAAATATCATCACGGTAATAGGTTTCCAGGAATTCCGGCGTATAGTACTCGATAGAACCTTCCATTCTGTCGATGAGCGAAAAATACCGCTTATCCATGGGCTCAAAGGTTTCGCTACTCCAAAAAGTCTTAAGCATGGGCAAGTACCGTTTAATATATGGAAGATTCGGAAGAATTGAGTTTAAGGAAACGATGTGTTCTCCTTCTTCCACGGTTTCCAAA
>CAYZNC010000161.1:0-5826 GCA_964478555.1 uncultured Bacteroidales bacterium
GTTAATGCTCATTCCAAGATTATTGCCACCGCCGCAACCAAAGCTTTGGATTTGCTCAAGATGGCTCGTGCGGCGAAAAAGAACTATTCACTATAAAGCTTTCTACGATACTGTCGTTCCTACGGAACTTTGCTACTGATTATCAAGGACAAGATGATCTCCCCCAATCACCAAACCCACCATGGTGCAATCAAACACTGCCCATAAACCAACACATCAAATACGGCATGTGCTATGGCAGGAGGAATCGTGCTTCTTGAATATTGTTTAAGTACTCCGAATAATAGCCCGCAGCAAAATGTCCAGAACGTCAGAAAAAAAATGTCAATTTTGCCCTGCATAACAGGCGATAAAAACAAACAACATTTATAGACGGTATGCGAGAACGAACCGAAAAAGATTGAAAAAATAACGTTTACCTCTTTTAACCTACCCTGGATAAAGCCCCTGAAAACAATTTCCTCGAAAATACCTATTACCGCAGCTATTGCAGCAAATATTTTTATTGAGTCAGGCAACAAAGTAATTCTCCAACTATTTCTGTACAAGAATGCGATAAGCAACCCCAAAATAATGGCAACTAGGATGGCAAAAGCATTTCGAAAAGTAAATTTCTTTACAAATAAAGGCAACTTAACAGTTGGTAACTGCCTGCTAATTAGAAAGGCGGCTGAACCCAGGCCAGCAAAAGAAAGAAGCCGGTACGGGAACGAAAAATGGATAAAAAAGGAAAAAACGCTTAACCCAAACGTACAGAGTATTGCTTCGTAAATCCTTTTAATTTTCGAGGTTCCGGCTGTCGTCATTAATTACAGCATTTCTTTTTTAGGTAGAAAAAGACGAAAAAGTAAAATAAAAGGCAACAAAAGCAATAACCATCCCGAGCCTAAACAAAATCCATCATTGGGAACGATGGTACAAGCAGGAAGTGATTTTTGCAGCGAAGCAATCTTTACATCATCCTTAAATATTTCCTTTGGCATGGACAGATATTTAAGATTTTTCATCGAATAAACGGTGGTGTCTATTAATTTTTGGCCAACCAAAACAAGTCCGTATAGTTTTTTCAGCTTTAACAAAGGGTGAAGATTCAAGGCTGAATCGGACCTTAGTTCCAACACTTCAAGATTTTTATGAGCTTCAATTAAAGCATCCAATTCTTTCTGATTTGGTTCCGTAAATAATGAAAGCCAGCGTAATTTTGGTAATTCATTAATGGATCTTATATCACTGAACGATCCGGTTAAGTTTAAAACCTCCAGTTGTTTAAAATCCTTTAAAAAGCTCAATGACATAGTATCCTCATTATGTAACCCTGATATCATGCACAATTGTTCGAGTTTCTCTAAGGGCTGCCGGAAGAAATCATTTTCAATTCCACCAAAGATGGTCAGTTTTTCGATTTGCGGGTTATTTTTTAACAAATCCTTATAGGCTTTCAGTTTATCGGATGATAAAATCAGTTGCTTTAATTTAGGTAACGCAGGAATAGGAGATACTAACGACGAATCATTTAAAGCATATACGAGGAACTCCACGTTGCTGAAACAAGAAACTAAATCAGGATCATTTAAAGAACGCTCATATCCTATTAAAAATTTTGGCCTGAAAAGCTTCATCAATGTCGTATTTTCATAGTCTTTTTCAAAACCTAACCCAATATCCGGTTTTATCTTTGCGATTTCCTTTAAATACGGAAAATAATCTTCGGGGATTTTCGAAGAAACATGTAATAATTCTAAATCTTTAATATCCGAGGGTTTCATATGTTTAAACCAGGAAAGTAGTCTGTTATCTTCCTTCAATTCAATATTGATGACTTTCCCGTTTACCTTAAAAAAAGGCGGATCATTGACAAATTCAAGTTCGGTTTGTTTGTGATCTGTGTTATAGTAAATTCCATCTTTCCCTAACGCTAAAACGTCTTCATGGTCAGCGATGATAGCCGCAGCATGTATACTATCGGATTTAACCACATATCCAAAAATGGATTTGGAATAATTATAGGATTCGCCTTCCCCCTTGATTTTTATAATTTGGAAATGGTCATTGCTAGTACAGGCAAGGATAAGAAATGTGATTAGTAAGGTTGTCAGTAAAAGTTTGAAATAAGCTTTCATAGCAAGTCAATTTAAATTAACATACTAGGCGGTAGGTTCTTAGACTATAAATTTAAAGTTAAAATTTAAATTTAGTGAACTTCCTTTAGCCTACAGTCTATCTCCTAAAGCCTTTTTAAGTCTCTGCTAAATCTTTGCTTTTATATCAACGATCAGCTTTTGAAATTCTAATTTAGTTCTTATTGCCGGATCCCATGCCAAGCCAAGCCCCATCATATCGATTTTGTCGATGATGGTAGCCCCTTCCTTACCACTTTCGTTGCCTACTAAAAATACAGTATCGGAGATAGCCAAGGCACTTGCAACATCGTGGCTCACTATAATGAGGGTATTATATTCATGGGTGCAGGCAATCTTATTCAGCAACTCTATTACTTTATCCACCATAATCATATCCAGGCCGGAGAAAGGTTCATCAAGCAAAATAAATTTATTGCCGGTGAGTATTTGTTGTATAATGCTTACTCTCTGCTTTTGTCCACCGGAAAGTTGCATTGGATATTTCTTCAAATGTTCGGATAAATCAAACTTTTGAGCATAATCCTTAATGATATCTGTTTTTTGAGCGGTGCTCAGTTTTTGGCCTGAATAGTCCAATCCCAACTTAAGATTATCAAAAATAGTTCGATGGTTAAACAGGATATAATTCTGATAAACTACACCAACTTCGCCGGCTCTCACCGGATGCAGGTCCACATCAATTTTTACCGTTCCTGAATTGGGCTCGTTAAGTCCAGCCAATATTTTGAATAGCTGAGTTTTACCAATGCCGCTTCGTCCAATAAATGACGCAATCTGCCCCTGGATCATACCAGGTCGAACAACGTCTTGGATTTCAAAACTAACATCTCTCAGAATACGGCGATTGCTATAGGATAAATTAACATTCTCTACCTTAAGAATGACGTCCTTTAATTGATATGAGTTTGGCATTACTTTAGCGTTTGATATTTAGCATAGGGAAAGAACCACAAACGAAGCTGACCTAATAAATAGTCGAACATTATACCCAGCAGCAGTATGATAAATAAAATGCCAAATACTTTGCCCAGGTCGATATATTTGTTGGATTTGATAAGCATAGTGCCCAAGCCTCCTTCGGACATGCTCAAACCTTCCACCATGGTGATCATCATCCAGGAAATGGCAAAATTCTGTCGTAAAACTTCAAATACCTGATCCAACCTTCCAAGGATAACAACTTCCCATAAAGCTTGCCAATTATTCATTCGTAAAGTTTTGCATAATTCAAATTCCTGCTGGCTAATGCTGGTGAAAATAGAGAGTAAGGATGTCACAAAAAAGGGAACGATACCAAAAATTAACAAGCTAAGCTTAAGCTGATGACCGTTTTGGGTAAGCAAGGTAAACAGGAAAATCAAACCTGTTAAAGTTAGATACCTGCACTTTGTAATAAAAGTTGTAATGGGCTTAAAAAATGGAATTAGTGCCAGATAGCTTAATACAAGTGCAATTAGAATGGAATAGAACATTCCTCTTAAAGTAAGACTCAAACTGCTAAATAAGTCCTCAATAAAATCGTGCGATGTAATAATATCTATTATCGATCTTCCCACTTTAACCGGTGAGGGAATAAGTCCAACCCCAGCTGCCTGCCATAATACTAAAACAAGCGCAATTTGAATAAAAATCAATATGGTGATGGTTTCTTTATTGACGATCCTTAATGGTTCGAATAGGTTAGTTAGTCTCTTCATCATAAAAATTTCCGATTTAGATGAGCTATGATATAAAGATAAGAAAAAAGTGCTGAGAACTCCGGCGATTATTCAAGGGTCGCCAAAGTTCTCAGATACTATTTTTTATATTAGTTGGTAGATTTACTCTCCCAGTACTATTTGTACTCTTCTATTTTTAGCTTTTCCGGCACTGGTACCATTGTCAGCAATAGGTTTGGAAGAACCATAACCTCTTGCTTCTATCCGTTCCGTGGATAAGCCTTTGCCAATTAAATAAGTTTTTACCGCATAAGCCCTGTCTTCAGAAAGTTTAATATTTGCAGCGTCGTTTCCTACATTGTCGGTATGACCATACACACCTATCTTCAAACCTTCAGCCACAATAGCACTTTTTAAGATTTCGTCCAATTCCTTATATGAAGCAGGTTTAATAGCTGCGCTTCCTGTTTCGAACTGGATTTGATAGGATTTGGATGATACTTCATGAGTCATTTCCGGAGAATAAGTAACCTTAAGTGCGGTTCCTTCCATAAGTTCCGGATGATTGGCTACTACAGACTGTAAAAAGGACTTGTCAACCACGGTACTATATTCAGGATATTTTGGAACTAATTCCGGATACATCTTACAGATGATATCGCCAAAGGTTGTATACACAATTTTATAGCGATCAACCTTATCTGCCCCCAAACCGAACATACTGGCGGCATCAGATAAATTAAACGCCATCGATCCACCCAATTTTACATTAAGCCCCTGAATATCTTTATCCTCCATGCCATTGTAATATTTCAACCAATAATCACCGGTTTGTTCGTTGTATACCTTAGCGGAAATATCAGCAGCAAATTTCTTGGCTTCTTTAAATGAACGTACCTGATCGCCGGCCTGAGCCAATGCTATAATAAGATTTTCCATATCAGTGCGGTGATCATAGGCAAATTTTTTAACAGTTATGGTAACGTTGGGCATTTGTGTTGCATACTGTTTAGTAGAAGCAATGGTTACCAATCCGCCTTTTTTCTGCGCAACGTTTACATCACCAGGTGTCCATGTAGCAACTGCATCAACACCAATGGTGGTGTCTCGGTTGATTTTTTTACCATTCACAACTAATTTACGAACTTCCTTATATCCTGTAATGTATTTGGCGGGAGCATCGAGAAAATCGTTCGCTGAAATAAGGTTAATAGCATCCTTATCATAAGTTTTTTCATCGGGATTTACTTTTATACCATTATCGCCTGCCCATTTAAGTAGGATATTCATATCGCCGTCGCGAAGTACGCATGCGCATGCTTTACCTTTAGCCATTTGTGGATCGCGTTTCCAATCAGGAGGTCCCATTACCTGATCTTCACCATACGATTTACCCATGGTGTAAAAAGCAATAGGTTGATAATCCGGTCCGAGAGGAGCCAATTCCTTTACCAGTGCAGCAAAGAATGCTGGCATACCGTCACCCATAAAAGAAGCGAATAATGCTGGGGTTGAAGTGTTGTTTTTATAATCATTGGCGAATTTCACAATATCAGCACAAAGTTTATTACAATCGTCCTGTCTTACCACCTCAATTTGCAATTTAGCGTTGTCAATCAGTGAGCCTTTGGTTGTTTTAGCACCACCATTAGCGTACATAAGCGCGAACTGCGCATTCCAGGCCATAACTTTCCATGTAATTGCCGTTCCTCCGTTAGCTGAGACATCAGCAGAAGGCAATGTGAGAAGTTTGGCATTCCCTTTCAGAGATGCTTCAGGAGCATCGGGTAAAGCAACTTTTCCAATATCAGTTGATTGTTTAGCTTCTTTTGGACGTTTATCATACCAATAAACCTTACCTACGAAAATAGCGCCCAGAATTAATATAATGATCAATAATTTACCTGAGGTTTTAACTTTTGCTGCCATAATTTAATTTTTTGAAGTTGTAATATTAACTTAATAAATCGTTGTATGCGGAGGTGTTCACTTTGCCGAGTTCCGATTTCACATTTTTGCCGCCTTCA
>CAYZNC010000161.1:5836-13098 GCA_964478555.1 uncultured Bacteroidales bacterium
AAGTAAATTCGGTATCGGGATCATAGGATTCGAGCATTTTCAAGCCCTGAAGTTCGTAGGTGGCGTTATCCAGATCAATAGACCGCATAAAATCAGAAGAGTAATTAATAGCCTTTTTCATATTGGCTAATTTTGCAGCGATATCATCCTTGAGGTACTCCATTGATTGCTCCACAAGTAATTTTTTCTCAGGATCGCCATTAAAAATTTTCATGGCAGAAACCAATGCTCTGTTTCCGGATGTCACGGATTTATAAAGATCTTTCTTTAATTCAAGTTCGTTTTTAGCATCTTCGATCAGATAGCCGCTGTTCTTATGAACTTTTGTTAAATAGTCTCCTATACGGGCCAAATTATCGCGAATAGGTGATAGTTGTTTTATATATTCATCGATGCGGGCCATTTGTCGTGTAGCATTCACCAATTCGGGTTTCATATCGTTCTGTTCCGCAGCTTTTGCACGGGCTAACAGCTTCTTTTGCTCATCTGCCTTTTCTTTGATTTTCATATCAATCTTTTCCTTTTGAGCATCCACATCCGTGGATTGTTCATACAACTTCTCGCGTTGTTTTTGCATATCATTGATATAATCTTCGGCAATTATAAAGGGGTCAAGTTCAATGACCAAACCAACTAGTCTTTTCATTAAAATTTCCCACAAATAGAAAAAACTGAGCCTGAGCTTGCGATTGGTAACCACAAACAGGAATACGCCTAAACAAACGAGCGCAACACAAAAATTGAATATATTCCACACCATAAGTGTAAGAATAGGAATCACATAATACGCAAGGAGGCCCAAAAGACCAAGGGCGACCAAAATACCAAATTTACCACCTGGCCGGTTCCAGTACGATTTTAACTTTTGATCCGGACTGTTGCTGTTTGGAAATGCTTGTAGATCCATTAGATTAGAGATTGAATTTTTTGAATATCGAGATTTATTTTGTTAAGCATGGCATTGCAGGCAACACCATAACCTTCACTGTTCGTTTTTATTTTGCTTTCTTTTTCGCCAATTTCGGCATTCAGCAATTGGATTTTATTTTGAGCATCGTTAATGTCTGCAGTAAGTTTTTTGATCGCTTCTGTATTTTGGACAATTTTGTTCTCAAAATCCTTAAGCTGAGTTTTCCGCGACTCCACTTCTCCTTTTAGTTTGTCGTTAACCGCCGCTTCAAATTTGGTTTTATCATCTTGGATAACCAATTTATACTTGCCTGCAGTACTAAGCAGGATTTCTTTGTTTAAGCCCTGTACTTTCAGCGACGCAAAAACAGCAGCATACCTTGCCTTCTCGTCGGGAACTGCTGCTTCCAGCGCCTCCATCATTTTGCAAAATTCAAAATAATCGGGCCCGGGCATATTTGCATCATTCATGAGGGTATCGAAATGCTTCTCGAACTTCTCAATTTCATCACTATTCAAGGAAATCTTGGGACTTTCGTTGCTTGAAGAAGTAGTTTTTGTGGAACTGTTAAAAGTAGTTTGATTAGTACCGGAATTGGCCGGTTTGCCTGACTCCTCGTCAAATTCTACAAAGACGGAAAGAGCCTTTTTAAATAGTCCTGCCATATTAAACTATATTTTAAACAAATATATAAAAATAATGCAAATATTGCATCAGACTTACAGATGCAAAAATATATTCGACGAAAGGAGCTAGTCTTTCGACAAGATGCTTGAAATATCACTTGAAGTGACAAACTGCGTTCGGCTGAGGATTAATACAAACCAAATAAGCATCAGCCAGCGCGGTCGCAAGAATCTCGTGTTGCAAGCCTGAATAAACATCGATAGGTTTATCGGGTAATTTGTGGTTATAGGTTTCTATCGTTAAAAATGCCAATTCGCGCAGTGCACGTTTGTCAATCTGGCTATCATTGCAGGGATATATCTCTTCAGAATGCTGAACGTCTTCGAAGAATCCTTCCATCAACAGTATGCGCTGACGTTCGGAAAGCAGACGCCATCCTTTAGAATGGCTTGCCTTGGCCAATGTTGTTTCAGCTTCTTCTTCAATTTTAACTTCCATAAGATTTTGGGTCATGGTTTTCCGTTTTGCTAATAGGATTCCTTTTTAGATCCTTTTCCATAAATTTTCCGCTTTTATTTTTACAAATAGCGCACTTCACGAATGATGCAAACATAGGTATGAGGATGCTAAAAAAAAATAAATTGAGCACTACAAATGCCCTACATAACGAAAAAAGTTATGAACTTGATTTTCGATTTCGGCTGGAAATTAATGGATTAGAAGTAAAGGCATACAATGACCTGTAGCACCCGAACGAAACTAATTTCGGTAAATATTAAGAATGATCTTAATTTGGAAACTGAGGTTATTTATGCGAATTGTCCTTCAGGACGCGAGGTGAATCCGGAATTTATTACCCGAGGCAATGCCGTCGGGTTGAAGTAAATAAGGCCTTCAGCCTAATAATGAATTAACAATTTCAACCCTTAATTCACATTATTTAATCATTCCGCCATCATCAGTTTTCACCTGTGGGCCAACAAGGATTAGTTTCCCTGCAAAATCTTCAGCCAGAAGAATCATTCCCTGCGATTCTATGCCTTTGATTTTTCGGGGTTCGAGGTTTACCAATACACTAACTTGTTTGCCAATTACTTCTTCAGGTGTAAAATGTTCAGCAATGCCTGAAACGATGGTTCGTTTATCGATACCTGTATCCACTAAAAGTTTCATCAGCTTAGTGGTTTTTACAACCTTTTCAGCTTCAAGAATGGTCCCTACACGTATATCCATCTTTGAGAACTCATCAAAGTTCACATTTTCTTTTTGTGGGGATGCTTTGGCATTTAAAAGCTCATTTGCCACTTTAGTTTGTTTTAAACGTTCTAATTGTATTTCAATGGCAGCGTCGTCAATCTTATCAAAAAGTAATGCCGGCTGGTTGATTTTATGCCCTGTTTCCAATAGTTTTGTTCCTATCCGCTCCCACTCCACAACTTCGAGATTCAACATCTTTCGCAATGTCAATGCTGTCTTGGGAAGAAAAGGCTCCATCAGCAATGCAAGGTTAGCGGTTACCTGAAGAGATATATTCAATATTGTTTTTACCCTCGCTTCGTCTGTTTTAATAAGCTTCCAGGGTTCTGTATCTGCTAAATATTTGTTTCCGAGACGAGCCAGATTCATGGCTTCTTTCAATGCCTCGCGGAAACGAAATGTTTCCAGCCCCTCTTCAACATTTGCTTTAAAAGAAGCTACCTTACTCCACATTTTTTCATCAAAGGCAGTAAGTTCTCCAGGTTCGGGAACAACGCCCCCAAAATAGTTCTGCGTTAGCACCATGGTTCTGTTCACGAAATTTCCCAAAATGGCTACCAGTTCATTGTTATTGCGGGCCTGGAAATCTTTCCAGGTAAAATCGTTATCCTTCGTTTCAGGCATATTGGAACAAAGTACATAACGGAGCACATCTTCTTTTCCCGGAAAATCTTCAAGATATTCGTGAAGCCACACTGCCCAGTTGCGCGAAGTAGAGATTTTTTCGCCCTCGAGATTCAGAAATTCATTAGCCGGCACGTTTTCCGGCAAAATATAAGTGCCTTCCGCTTTTAATATAGCCGGAAATATGATGCAATGAAACACAATATTATCTTTCCCGATAAAGTGAATCAGCCGGGTGTCTTCATCCTTCCAATACTTTTTCCAATCTTTGTTTTCCCTTTCGGCCCACTCAATAGTGTTCGATATATATCCGATAGGCGCGTCAAACCACACGTACAAAACTTTCCCCTGTGCCCCTTCCACCGGAACCGGAATGCCCCAATCAAGATCGCGACTCACGGCACGAGGCTGAAGCCCTTGATCCAACCACGATTTACATTGACCATATACATTGGATTTCCAATGTTTGTTTTCGTCCAAAATCCAATGGCGAAGGAACGGTTCATATTTATCCAAAGGCAAGTACCAATGGCTGGTGCTTTTTAAAACCGGGGGTTTGTCACTTAGCTTCGACCGGGGGTTAATAAGATCAGTGGCATTCAGAGAACTACCACACTTTTCACACTGATCGCCATAAGCATTTTCATTTCCGCAAATGGGACAGGTACCGGTAATATAACGATCGGCCAAAAACTGATGTACTTCCTCGTCATAATACTGTTCAGTAGTTTTTTCTATAAATTCACCTTTATCGTACAAGGTCCTGAAAATCTCCGAAGCTGTGTTATAATGTATCTTTGAAGTTGTACGGGAATAGATATCGAATGAAATCCCGAACTTTTCAAAGGAAGCTTTTATAATGTTATGGTATTTGTCCACTATATCCTGTGGACTAACACCTTCTTGTCGTGCTTTGATAGTAATGGGTACACCATGTTCGTCCGATCCGCCGATAAAAACAACATCGCGTTTTTTCAGCCTCAGATAGCGGACGTATATATCGGCAGGCACATAAACTCCTGCCAAATGGCCAATATGAACCGGACCATTTGCATAAGGTAAGGCGGAGGTAATCAGATATCTTTTATAATTCTTCATATCCAAAATTTATATCTTTGTAATGGAATGACAAATATAAATGAAACGTCCATGATTAGCAATTTACAAGGAAATTATACATTTATAATAGCTGTTCCCTGCCCGACAACAGGCATCAAACCAATAACTTATTTAATGCTGATAAATTTTTCATGATTGTACCTGCACCATTGAAGCCTGGGGATAAAATAGGTATTGTAGCCCCATCTCGTAAGATTAGCCGCGACAAGCTAACAGAAGCTATTGCCCTGATTGAAAGCTGGGGTTACCCTGTAATATCAGGAGATAACCTTTACAACGGATATAACCAGTTTGCCGGAAGTGATGAAGATCGGGCAGCAGATTTTATGTGGATGATCAACAACAGGGAAATCAAAGCAGTGCTGTGCGCCCGTGGAGGTTATGGCGCCGTGCGGATACTGGAAATGATTGACCCTGAACTCATCCGCAACAACCCCAAATGGATTATCGGATTCAGTGATATTACGGCGTTACACTCGTATTTTAACAAGGTAATAGCATGTGAAACCATACACGCAACCATGCCCATTCTTTTTAGTTCGGAACTTGGATGCAATGATTCCTGGCAAAAACTAAAAATGGTTTTGCAGGGAGATAGTTTGGATTATGAATTACCTGCGCATGAATTAAACAGGCCAGGAACCGCAAATGGCATGCTGGTTGGCGGAAACCTTTCTATACTGTTTAGTTTGCGGGGTACTTTTTGTGATATTGACACCGACGGAAGAATACTATTTATCGAAGATCTCGATGAATATCTCTACCATATCGACAGGATGATGATGAACCTGAAAATTTCAGGAAAACTCAAAAATCTGAAGGGATTGATTATAGGAGGAATGACAGAGATGAAGGACAATACCATTCCCTTTGGTAAATCTGCTTATGAAATTATTGCTGACGCCGTAAGCAATTACAATTACCCTGTGGCTTTTAATTTTTCTGCGGGGCATTGTGAACCAAACCTTCCGCTGCTATTAGGAAGAAATGTTAGTTTTGACGTAAAGCCCGATAAAGTAACACTAAAATTTTCCAATAATCCCTGAAAAGTATGGAAACAACCCACGAAAAAGGTGCAAGTGCCGAAGAATTAGCCGTTCAATTCTTAATCACCAATGGATACGAAATATTAGACCGCAACTGGCGTCACCACCATTTTGAGCTCGACATTGTGGCAAAAAAAGATAAAATCGTTGCTATTGTTGAAGTTAAGAGTTTGGCATATAATTTTATACAAGAGCCGTTTCAATCCGTAAACCGAAACAAACAACGAATGGTAATAGCTGCTACCAATGCCTACATTCGTAAATTCAACATCAATGATGAAGTACGGTTTGATATTATTTCCATTTTAGTGAACAGAAAAGAACCTAAGATCGAACATATTGAAAACGCTTTTTATCCGAGTGTAAAATGAACATTGAAACATTCAGAGCCTATTGTATTGCAAAAAAAGGGGTAACCGAGGAATTTCCGTTTGGCGGAGATACACTTGTTTTTAAAGTCATGGGGAAAATGTTTGCATTAACCAGTCTCGATAGTGAATTTTCAATTAACCTCAAGTGCGATCCTGACTTAGCGATAGAACTGCGTGAACAATACCCCGCAGTACAACCCGGTTATCACATGAACAAAAAATATTGGAATACCGTTTTTATAGACGGGAGTATCCCTTCAAAACTAATTTACGAATGGATCGACCATTCCTATAATCTAATTATTGAACAATTAAGAGGAAAACTAAAAAACGAATACGAAAAATTATGAAGAAGAACTCATTAATGAAAAAATTTACCAGTTATTTTCTTCAGGGACTGCTATACTCTGCCCCAATAGGTATTACCATTTATGTAATTTTTCTGGTTTTTAACTTTTCAGATGGAATATTAAAACCTATTATAGAAAGCTATCTGAAATTTGCCGTGCCCGGTTTAGGAATATTACTCATGGTAATACTCATAACGCTGGTTGGAATTATTGGACAAACCGTCGTAGCCAAGCCAATTAAAGAAGTATTGGAAGAATTGATGCAAAAAGCGCCATTACTCAACATGGTGTATACTTCCATCCGCGACTTTATGGAAGCATTCGTAGGACGCGAAAAGAAATTCAACCAGCCGGTGAGTGTTATTGTAAGTTATAACCCGGAAATTGAGCGATTCGGATTTATTACGCAGCACGATCTTTCAGAATTAAAAATACAAAATAAGGTGGCAGTGTATTTGCCGTTTTCCTATGCATTTACAGGCGAATTATTGATTGTCCCTGTTGAATGTGTAAAAACGCTCGATATCCCCGCAGGCGAATTAATGAAATTTATTGTCTCAGGAGGGGTTACGAGGGTGTGAAAAAGCAATGAACAATGGGCAGTGAACAATGAGAAATGAAAATTGAATTGATTTGGGAAAATTTATGATCTATTGAGACAAAGTCACAATCGTTCCTAAGGTCTAAAATTAATCAAATGAAAATTAATTTTTTAGCAAATAGAAAAAAAGTAATACATATCTTCAACAAAGGTGTGATTTATGGCATAATAGCAATGGCCGTGCAGAGATGACAGGAAGAATTTTTACTAGCGAGAGGACTTGAAGGTAAATGCTTTGGTAACAATGGGAAAGCAAGGCCTAATTTTGGTGAATTTTGGTTTGATATGCCAGCCCAACGGGCTTTTGTGAAATTCATATATTTTTACTTTTCTACCGATATTTCAGCCCGCTGGGCT
>CAYZNC010000162.1:0-13081 GCA_964478555.1 uncultured Bacteroidales bacterium
TGCTACTGGAGCAAACAACCCTTCTGTTCTGTGGTCCCACAATGGAAGTGGAACGCTTACAAATGCAACTACACTTACACCCATTTATACTCCTGCCGCAGGCGAAGCCGGTTCAAATGTAACCTTAACCCTTGCAACAACTGGCAATTGTACTTCAGTGAATGATTCCAAAGTACTATATATACAAACACCTCCAACTGTTGAAGGAGGTTTAGGTGCTGCCACCTGTGTTGATAATGCTTATACGATAAGTGGAGCCTCTGCCGCAAATAATTCATCCGTACAATGGGCTACTACCCTTGGTTCAGGTTCACTAACCAATAATACTACTTTCACGCCTATCTACACTCCTGCCGCAGGTGATGCAGGTAACACCGTTAAGTTAACTTTAACAGCAACAGGCATCGGTACTTGCGATGCAGTAACAGATACAAAAGACATCATAGTGTATGCAAAGCCAACAGCTGAAGGAGGAACAAATGCATCAACCTGTGCCAACGTTGCAGTTACAATCGGAGGAGCTTCAACTTCAAATTCTACTTCCCTTTTATGGTCACATAATGGTGCCGGATCGCTTACAAACGCCTCTACGCTCACTCCAACCTACACTCCGGCACTATCTGATGCAGGTAAAACAGTCCAATTAACGCTTACAGCTTACGGTAACAGTAATTGCGTAAGTACAAGCGACTTTAAAGATGTTACCATTAAAGCTCTGCCAATTATTACAATGTCTTCCCTGAGTCCTATATGCTTAAATGCAAATCCAATAACATTAGCATGTGCTACTCCTTTGGGTGGGAGTTATAGCGGGCCTGGTGTAAATACAAGCACTAGTCAATTTTCTCCCGCTACTGCTGGTGAAGGAACAAAAACAATTGTTTATAGCTATAATGAAACTGCCTCAGGTTGTACTAACACCGGGAGCACTACAATTTTAGTAAATAATGTGGGAGTATATTATGCTACACCTCCCCCTGTATGCAAAAACGCCGATCCATTTATACTTTCTGCAGGTACACCTTCCGGTGGTACTTATGAAGGCACCGGTGTAACCAATGACGGAAAGTTCGATCCCAATGGTCTAATCCCCGGCGATCATACCATCACTTATACATATTCTAACGGAACTTGCTCAAATCTGATCCATGGAATAGTCTCCATATTGGATAAAGACAGACCCACTATTCCTGAGTTATTAAGTTACAAATCAATTATGTGCTCCGGAACCAACCAAACGCTACAGCTTACCAAGCAGGGAAATAACAATATACAATGGTATGATGGCAGTAATACGTCCTCAGCAACAACTTATGATATCAAAACAATTAAGCAAGATTTATCGCTTACCATTCAATATACCGATGCTGATAATTGTGTTTCTCCCATAAAAACAGTTGACATTCTTGTTGATAAAGTTAAAGCTGGCTTTTTGCTTGGCAATGATACCGTGAAGCTAGGTGCTAAAGCCCTTGTAATAAACAATACAGTAAATGGAGATTCTTGCATATGGAGTGTATTTAAAAGTGGAACCAGCACAATGGAGGGGAATCCGGTTTCGAGTAAATCAACAAATGCTCCCTCTATTTATTGTAATTTCGAAGGCAAGAAGGACATTAAATTAGTAGCCATCAGTCCTAATAGTTGTCGTGATTCAATAACCTTAATAGGTGCCATAACGGTTATAAAACTAAGTGGAGTAAACAAGATTTTGTTTTCGAATATTAAAGTTTATCCTATTCCTTTAAAAGATATTGTTAATGTAGATTTGACAGGTCTGAATAAAGATGTAGAAATTGCAATCTACAATGTAGAAGGCTCAAAAGTAGCTGATATGTTGATAAAGGTGGCTAACGGGGTGAAATCAATAGATTTATCTAAAGTTCCATCGGGGATATATGTATTGAGGTTAATTACCGATGCAGGTACACAGTCGTGGAAACTTGAAAAAAACTAAAAAATAAGCTTTACAATCAAAAAAAAACGGCCAGGGATTGCTCAAAAAGCAGTCCCTGGCTTTCGCTTGTGGCACTGTGATTCGGCTTAAAAACACAGGTGAATTTCAAAATGCGAAAAAGATGTAAGGGCAAGACTTTGTTATTTGATTACCAAGGACCTATTCTCATTCTTCGAATTCCCTCATCAAACCACTTCATATAATAAATTAGAAAATTGAACAATCATGACGGTTAGCTGTTTTCTAATATCCGTCGAAAGGTCATTTTTCATTTGCAAATATTTTATTCCGTATTTGGTTAAGCATCCATAACGTTCATAGTGTTTTTTGAATTTCTAAATTCAAACTAACGCTCATGAAAGAAACCTTCCACCTTCAAAGTATATAAATAACTACCCACCAACCAAACTACAACTTTAAAGTAGAGATCAAATTTTATTTTAATTGATTATCAACATCATAACAACTCATTTAAAATTGAATTAGTATGATCAATAAAAACCCACCTTAAAATAACGGTCTAAAGCATATTTCCCTTATATATTTAATAATGGTTATAGTGCTACGTACTTTAAGCTACCCAGTTAACCTAAATGTCAATAAAACATTGACGATGATATTCACTACATACACATAAATATCAATTTTAGTTTAACTTAATCTTACTAGAGAACTATGAAAATTTCTACGGTTAGTTTTCCTCCAAAAATAGCTTTGTTGTTGTTAGTTACTTCTGTATTAAAAGTAAATGCAACGATGAGAACTGAAAACCCTTTAAAAGCTAAAAACTCTTTGAAAATGGTTGCAAACAATAAATCGGAGAGTGTCATTGGCAGTGCAGATAACACTACAGCCAATGTAAAATTTATACAACAGAATGTTGTTTCCGGGCGGGTAACTGCAAATTCAGATAGTAGTATTATGCCAGGAGTCAATATTATTGAAAAAGGTACAACTAATGGTGTTGTATCCGGTGGTGATGGAAGATATTCATTAACTGTTCACAACCCCAATGCAACATTGGTATTCTCCTTTATAGGCTATCAAAGTATCGAAGTCCCTCTTAACGGCCAAACGGTGGTTAACGTTGCTATGTCAGAAGAAGTTTCAGGGATAAACGAGGTAGTGGTAATAGGATATGGCGTGCAACAGAAGAAATTGGTAACCGGATCAACCACACAAGTTTCCAATGAAGATTTGGTTCAGAATCATGTTACCCGGATTGAATCAGCTTTGCAGGGTATTTCACCGGGAGTAAATATTACTCAACGCTCCAATCAACCAGGTTCTGATTTCAACATTACCATTCGTGGACTGGGAACGGTAAACAATAGTACACCGCTTATACTTATCGATGGCGTTCCGGGTTCGCTGAGTAATTTAAATCCGGAAGATGTATCATCTGTCGACATTTTAAAGGATGCTGCCGCTGCTGCAATATACGGGTCACGCGCTGCTAATGGGGTTATTCTTATTACCACCAAAAAGGGAGTACCTGGCCAAATGACAATATCATATGATGGTTATTACGGTGTATCCAATCCATACCGCCTGGTTCCCATGTTGAATGCACAAGAATACGGTATAATCATGAATGAAGCGAACGCCAACTCCGGACAAGCTGCCATTTATACTCCAGACCAAATTAATAGCCTAGGTAAGGGCACCGATTGGCAAAAGGCAGCTCTGTTGCATAATGCCCCATTCCAAAACCATTACCTTAGCTTTTCAGGTGGCAATGAAGTTTCAACTTTTTCGGCATCGCTATCTTATAACGGTCAGGCGGGGCTGCTTGATTACCAGGGTAAATCGTTCTACGAGCGTTATGGGTTCAGGTTTAACTCCAGTCATAAGTTCTGGAAAATTATCACATTCGGTGAGAACTTGACATACACACATGTAAACTCGGAGGGTATTGGTGTGGGTAACATCTATGGCAATACTTTACGAAATCTGATACAAGCTCCCCCAATCATGAATGCTTATGACCCAACCCAGCCTGATGGTTATGGAAGAACTCCTTACGTTAATCCCGATCAGGCTAACCCTTTGGCATTTATGCACTACAATTACAATGGCCATAACAAAACCGATAATGTTACAGGCGATGTTTACGGGGATGTAAAACTTATCAAAGGCCTGACTTTTAGAACTGATTTTGGTGTAAACTTAAATATGAACACTTTGCAGGATTTTCACCCGATATACCAAAATACACAATCCGATTATAACACGGTTGCCTATGGCGACCAAAATATGCGTCGCGACTTCGGAATTAACTGGGATAATACCTTAACCTACGATCTACAGCTTAATAAGCATGGATTTACAGTGTTAGTTGGAACAAATGCCCAGGATAACCACTACTTTTTTGAAAATGCGAGAAAATATGGCGGCCTCTTCACCGATTATTTCCATTCGGTGCTTTCAAATTACACCACGGTTAATGCGTCAACTGATGTTACCGGAGATGCAGGTCCCGGAGATTCACGGTTCTCTATATTTGGCCGTTTAAACTATAACTACAACCAGAAATATTTGGCTACCCTCTCTTTACGCAGAGATGGTTCTTCCAGATTCGGTGCAAATAATCGTTATGGTTATTTCCCCTCTGCTTCTATCGGTTGGGTTATCACCCGTGAAGATTTTATGACCCAAAATAACTGGCTCGACTTTTTCAAATTCCGCGCCAGTTGGGGGCAGAATGGTCAGGAGCCACGAGATCCGTATGTATACTTATCAACATTATCAGCTACCGACCGATACTATTACTTCGGATCCAAAACAGAAGTTCAAAATCCGGGTATTTCGCCCGATATTCTTGCTAACCCCAATTTGAAATGGGAAGCTTCCCAGCAAGCCAATATTGGTTTTGACGCAACCATAATAAAGGTCTTCAACGTTACCTTCGATTTTTACAACAAAAAAAGTAAAGATTGGATAGTACAGACCCCGGTTCCTTCTACCACTGGCCTTGCAAATAATTTTCCTTTTATTAACGGTGGTAATGTAACCAATAAAGGGGTTGAACTGAGTCTGGAATATACCAAAGCTTTAGGCGATTTCTCCATCGATGTAAGAGGCAATCTCGCTTACAATAAAAATAAAGTAACGGATATTCCTAACGCAGAAAAGATAATACATGGCACAACAGGCGTATTATTTAACGGAGCTCCGGAAATTTATCGCGTGCAGGAGGGTTATCCCATCGGCTATTTTTGGGGGTTAAAAACTGCCGGTATTTTCCAAACCCAACAGGAAATTGACAGTTACACCGATGGAAACGGAAATAAAATTCAACCGAATGCCGTACCGGGCGATGTTAAATTTGTGAATCTGAATGGTGATAGCACCATAAACGATGCAGACAAAACGATGTTGGGGAAACCTGATCCCGATTATATCTACGGTTTTAATCTTTCAGCTTCCTATAAAGGTTTTGATATATCCTTCTATTTCCAGGGTCAAACCGGAAATCAGGTGGTTGAAAACCTCAGGGACCCGGCACGATATTACAACACCTATTCCACTGACGTACTTAGCAGATGGACAGGTCCGGGAACATCCAATAGCCAGCCCAGGGTAACACGGGGTGACGAAGCGAATCAAAACTGGTCGAGATTTTCAGATTTGTATGTACACAATGCCGGCTTTTTGCGACTGAAAACCATAAACATTGGTTACGACTTTAAAAGAACATTCCTAAGGGAAAAGATGCCTGGGATAAAGCAGCTCAGGATCTATGTAGCAGCCACTAATTTATTCACGATAACACCATACAAGGGAATGGATCCCGAAGTTGGATACGGACAGTATACGGACAGTAATGGTATTGTCCAGGACAATTATGCAGCGGGTATCGATCTCGGAACATATCCTTCACCCAGAACCTATTTTGTAGGCCTTGATGTTAAATTTTAAAAAATAAAAAACTATGAACAAAGTACTTGTAATATCCATATTTACCCTATTTATCGCAGGATGTGGCAAAAACTTTCTGGACAGACTTCCGGTAACAAAAAACGTTGTCCAGGACTTTTATAAAACTCCTTCGGATGCAGCAGACGCACTTACAGCCGTTTATAATGTACTGACATATGAAGATACGGATCCCATCAATCTTCTTTCGGAAATTGCTTCAGACGATTGTTTTGGCGGTGGTGGTGCTTCAGATGGCGACGGCTTAGCCAGATATGATAGGTTTATACCTCAAATTGGCGATAATGTTAACCAAAATCTTTGGCAGGAATATTATACCGCAATATACAGGGCAAACGTTTTACTGGAGAACATTGGTTCCGTTAATTGGGGAAGCGATACAACCTTAAAGACCCAATATACAGCCGAAGACAGATTTTTAAGAGCGTATTTCTATTTTAACCTTACCAGATTATTCGGTCAGGTACCCTTAATTCTGCACACCATAACCCCCGGAGAAAACACTCCTGCAGCTACTGCGGAAGATATTTTTAAGGCGATAGCTCAGGATTTGATGTTTGCTGCGAATAGCTTACCAGCAATAAAATATCAAAACATGGACCCCACACAATACGGGCATGCAACAAAATGGGCAGCGGAAGCGATGCTCGGAAGGGTCTTCTTATATTACACCGGATATTGGAGCCAACCGGATATAGGAGGCATTGTAACCCGGCAACAAGTTGCAACTTATATTGATGATGTAATCAATAGCAGCGGTCATTCGTTGGTTACAAATTTTGCCAGTTTGTGGCTGGTACCGGCAGCTTCAACAGGAGTAACCTACGCAGGTGAGGGAAATAGCGAAAGTGTTTTTGCCATCAAATACGATATCGTTAATAAATCGAATCAGCAGCACGGTGCTAACTGGTGGTCGCGCATGATTGGTCCCAGAAGTTACAATGTACCCCCTTATGGTCAGGGTTGGGGCGCTGCAACAGTAAATCCACATTTATGGAATGACTTTGATGCCGCAGATACGATACGAAGGAACGCCTCAATTCTTTCGTGGGCCCGCGAAAAGCTCACTTACACAAATGTGGGTGATCAAAGGCAATACACAGGTTTTAACGCTAAAAAATATGAAAATCTTAGCACCGTTGCCGGACAGCCTGAGGATGTTACATTAGGTTCTACCAACTGGCAATATGACGGATATGAAGACTTCATGGATATGCGGCTTGCCGATGTACTTTTAATGGGAGCCGAATTACATTTAAGCGATAATGTAGTTTTAGCCAATACTTACATAAATCTGGTGAGAACAAGAGGTTTTGGTAATAGTAATCATGCGGTAACACTCACGGGAAATGATGCTACAAGCCAACAGCTGATTTTCCAGGAACGCAGATTTGAATTGGCTTTTGAAGGCCAACGTTATTGGGATTTAATGCGTCAATGTAGTAATCCCAACAATAATTTTGCTCCTCTGGTTCAGGCCTTAACTACCACTGATCCTAATGGTCTTAGTCCCCAGGATTTGAACAGTCAAACAGTAGATGGGAACAATGCAGCGGCGGTAAAGGGACTATTCCAGATTCCGCCGGTTGAAATCAGATTGATGAATAACGTCATTCATCAAAACACAGGATACTAAACAATAATTTAATTCATATAAAATGAAAAAACAATGTAATATAATTGGATGGGTTGCATTAACTAGCCTTGCGCTGAGTTCGTGCTTGAAACCTGAAATGTCCAGAAACGATATTTCAGGGGTAGCAAATGGAAAATTGGATTTTGCAGTTTCACAATCCAATGGATACGTTATATTAACACTAAATAATAACAACGCTGTGCCCTATTGGGAGGTCAAATCTAATCCCGACATGTCACTCATAGTTTCTGGTAATAACCGTGTAGATACCGTAGTACTTCCTTTTCCAGGTGATTATTGGGTGAAATGTTACGGCTATTTTAACTCAGGATTTGTGGTCGATTCGCAGAAATTTAATGTTGCCCAGAACTCTCCAGCATATTTTAGCGATCCGAGATGGAACTTTTTGACGAATGGCCCAACTGGTAAAACATGGACATTGGACTTGACATCACCACTTGGATTTTACGGAACAACGTGGCCAGATCCGAAAGGATCAGACACCTGGACTTATATCCCTCAGTATTCTGATGCCACATGGACCATGCCCAGCAGAGATTATGGTACCATGACTTTTGATTTAAATGGCGGTTTTCATTACAGCAAAACGTCTCTGGATGCATTAGGAGCTGCTACAACAACCAGCGGCACCTTCACATTAGATCTTAAGGGGGGGACCCTAAGTATCAATGGGTCTGATTTGCTATGGGGTGGTGATTATGCAACCGCCGTAAAAAGCATGAGTCTAAGTTTGAAAGTAATTAAAATAGCACAAGATTCATTAATTATAGCCCCCTATCGTGTTGTTAGTCCTTGTTGGTTAGGGTTTGCCTATAAACCTAAATAGTTAAAAAATCTAATGCATTTTTTATCAAAGCCTGGAATCTAATCTGTTTCCGGGCTTTGGTTTTTGTATTCCAATTCGTTTCAGCACTTTCAGTGAAATTTAAAAACCATGCTAGCCAAATTTTTAATTATGCTGAGTAGCGCTTAAACTCTAACATTAGTAGCCGTTTCCCTTTTAAAACCCTTATACAGCGACCGTATAAAACAATTCTGTTAAGCCTATTTTCAAAAAAAACTAATTATCACGGTCTTTATCTCAAAAATCACTTAAACAAAATTTGCCAAAAAAATATTTTAATAATTCTTCTATGTAATAGTTTAAGAATACTTTTATTTATATTTTTGAGGGTTTTATAACCGAAAAATAGCTATTTGTCAAAAAATCGAATTTATGGCTTAACTTTATATTGAAAATTCTTTAAGTTGTAATTATTCTAAAAATAGCATTATAGGACTTTTAAAATTTCGCTTAAATAACAGAATATTGTAAATGAACGATTTAAAAAAGATATCGTCAGCATTAATTTCAGTATATCATAAAGATAACCTTGAAAAGATTGTTCAAAAGCTTAACTCGTTGAACATTAAATTATACTCAACCGGAGGAACAAAAGATTTTATCGAAGGACTGGGTATCAAAGTAACATCGGTTGAAGATGTTACCTCCTACCCTTCTATTTTTGGGGGACGCGTAAAAACGTTGCATCCGAAAATTTTTGGAGGCATTTTATTTCGTCGCGATAATACAAATGATTATAAAGAAGTTGATCAATATGAAGTTCCCCCCATCGATTTGGTTATTGTAGATTTATACCCTTTTGAGGAAACTGTTGCATCCGGCGCTGATGAGGAATCGGTAATTGAAAAAATTGATATAGGTGGTATTTCTCTTATTCGTGCTGCCGCAAAAAATTTCAAGGATGTGGTGATTGTACCCTCAAAAAATGAATACGAAAAATTGTTCCAGATTCTCGAGGCCAAGAATGGGGTATCTTCGATAGAAGAAAGAAAAACGATGGCGGCTGCTGCTTTCAATGTTTCATCGCATTACGATACTGCTATTTTTAACTATTTCAATAAAGATGGGGATATCCTTGTGTTTAAACAAAGCGTTACCAATGGAACTACCTTGCGATACGGTGAAAATCCACATCAGAAAGGTTATTTCTTCGGCGATTTAAATGCTATGTTCACGCAATTGCATGGTAAAGAAGTTTCCTATAATAATCTGCTGGATATTGATGCTGCTATCAGTTTGATAGCTGATTTCAGGGAACCCACCTTTGCTGTTTTAAAACATAACAACGCTTGTGGTATAGCATCACGAGAAACAATTCTGCAGGCTTGGAAAGATGCACTTGCCGGTGACCCGGTATCCGCATATGGAGGTGTTTTGATTACCAATCGTTTAATTGATGAGGAAACCGCTACCGAAATAAATCAGCTGTTTTTTGAGGTAATGATAGCACCTGCTTATAACGAAAAGGCTTTAGATATCTTGAAATCACGCAAAAATCGCATTATACTTACACAAAACTCTACAAATCAACAACGGATAAGCCATAGATCGCTCCTGAACGGCTTAGTTATGCAAGACAGGGACTTAACTACGGAAACCGAAAAGGATATGCAAACAGTAACCAAAATTTCACCTACTGCCTCTGAAATTTCCGATCTGATATTTGCCAACAAAATCGTAAAACATACCAAATCGAATGCCATTGTACTTGTAAAAAACAAACAACTTTGTGCCAGTGGTGTGGGCCAAACATCTCGTGTCGACGCTCTTAAACAGGCTATTACTAAGGCAGGGAACTTTGGTTTCGATCTTACCGGAGCCGTAATGGCAAGCGACGCGTATTTCCCTTTTGCCGATTGTGTTGAAATTGCCAACAATGCTGGAATTTTGGCAGTAGTTCAACCTGGCGGATCCGTAAGAGATAAAGACTCAATCGAATATTGCGATCAACACAATATGTCGATGGTTTTCACAGGAATTAGACATTTTAAACATTAAATTAAAGGATAACAAAAAAAATTCAAATACATGGGTCTTTTTTCATTTTTAACACAGGAGATCGCCATCGACTTGGGCACGGCTAATACAATCATTATCCATAATGACAAAGTTGTGGTTGACGAGCCTTCTATTGTAGCGATAGATACGGCATCAGGCAAACTCATTGCCATAGGAGAAAGAGCAAGGCAAATGCACGGTAAGACACATGAAAATATTAAAACTATTCGTCCTCTTCGGGATGGTGTCATTGCCGATTTCCACGCAGCCGAGTTAATGATTCGTGGTATGATTAAGATGATCAATAGTAAAAATAACTGGATCACGCCCTCTTTGCGTATGGTAGTTTGCATCCCTTCGGGTAGCACTGAAGTAGAAGTAAGAGCTGTTAGAGACTCTTCCGAGCATGCCGGTGGTCGTGATGTATATATGATATACGAGCCGATGGCAGCGGCCATAGGAATTGGTCTCGATGTAGAAGCTCCTGAAGGCAGCATGGTAGTGGATATAGGTGGTGGAACTTCCGAAATTGCAGTTATCGCACTTGGCGGTATTGTTTGTAACAAATCAATACGAATTGCAGGTGATGGATTTACTGCCGACATTCAGGCGTATATGCGTCACCAACATAATATTAAAGTGGGTGAACGCACTGCGGAAGACATCAAAATACAAGTAGGATCGGCATTACCCGATTTGGATGATCCACCAGCGGATTACATTGTTCGTGGTCCAAACCTGATGACTGCCTTACCGGTTGAAGTACCCATTTCGTACCAGGAAATTTCACACTGTCTTGATAAATCCATTTCAAAAGTTGAAACTGCAATTCTTGGCGTTTTAGAACAAACTCCTCCCGAATTGTATGCTGATATTGTTCAAAAAGGCATCTATCTGGCAGGTGGAGGAGCCTTGTTAAGAGGCTTAGACAAAAGGTTAACGGACAAAATCAACCTTCCGTTCCATGTAGCTGAAGACCCATTAAGAGCAGTCGCCAGAGGTACCGGTATAGCTTTGAAGAATGTAGACCGGTTTACATTCCTGATGCGCTAAATAGAGAAAATTTAAATATTTAGGATCAAAAGTGGAAACCGTTTCTCTACCGATGCACCAGCAATGACAGGTATTTAACATTAAGTTTAAAATATGTTTTATGGATGCGCCCTGCCTGATGTGTAGGCGGGCCTGACAGAATAACAGGCGGGCGTCTGGTAATTAATTTAACAATAACAACTGATGAAAACTAAAATTATATAGTTATTCATGCGAAACCTTTTAAAACTTCTTTACACCTACAATAATCTAATATTATTTGTTCTACTTGAGGGGTTGGCTATTTTTCTGATAGCTGAAAACAATCAGTTTCAGGGCACTAAAATTACGCAGTTTTCACAAGGCCTTTCAGGAAGTTTTTATAAAAAATTAGACAATTTTAAAGTTTATTTCTCGTTAAAGGAAACTAATGAATCATTGGCTAAAGAAAACATAGAATTAAAAAATAAATTGGCATCTGTACGAAGAATAATCAGGGAGAGAAAAGACACGGTTATTGATACATTGTATAAGCAACAATATACTTACTATTCTGCAAAGGTTATCAACAACTCCATCAATAAACAATATAACTATATTACCCTTAATAAAGGCTCTAAAGACGGAATAAAACCCGATATGGCCGTTATATCACCCGATGGCATCGTTGGAGTTGTTATTGGGGTATCACGAAACTACGCTACGGTTTTATCGGTGTTAAACAGGTATTTCACCGTTGATACCAAACTTAAAAAGGGCTCTGTTCAAAGCACGGACCATGGTCCATTAACATGGAACGGCTTAAACCCCCAAATTGCTACCCTGAATGAAATTTTATTCCATGTTAAAATAAATGTGGGGGATACTTTGGTTGTGAATAATTCCCATAGTTTTCCGGAAGGAATACCGGTGGGTGTTGTAAAAGAATTTGAATTAAAAAGCGATCGATATACGATTAAGGTAAAACTCTCAAATGATTTCAGACGCCTGAATTACGTGAGTGTAATAGATAACCTAATGAAACAGGAACAGCTTGACCTTGAACAAAAATTGAAACATGATTAGATATTTTTCAAGACATATCGCCAATTTCATCTTTTTGATACTATTCCAGGTGCTTATTTTGAATAATATCCAGGTAAGTGGTTACATCAACCCCTATCTGTATGTCTTGTTTATCATTTTGCTCCCCTTTGAAACGCCAAAATGGTTACTCCTAATTACAGGTTTTATGCTTGGGATGAGTATCGATCTTTTTTCAAATGCTATTGGTATGCATACTTTTGCAACCGTATTGATAGCTTTTCTACGACCTTACCTCCTAAAATACATTGCTCCTCGAGAAGGATATGAAACCGGGACACAGCCTAACCTTAATTTTTTCGGTGCAGAGTGGTTTATAAAGTACGCCTTTATCCTTATCCTGATTCATCATTTTGCTTTGTTTTTTATGGAAGCTTTTAAATTTCAGCAATTTTTTGCTACATTACTGAGGGTAATCCTTAGCTCCATTTTTACACTTTTATTAGTAGTCCTGAGTCAACTTCTTACTTTAAGACGATAAAATGAATCCGTTTGCGTTTCGGAGATATATTGTAAGTGCAATATTTGCTCTGGTCATTCTTATTTATATTGGCCGCCTTTTTTATTTGCA
>CAYZNC010000163.1:0-12553 GCA_964478555.1 uncultured Bacteroidales bacterium
TATTATTCAAACAGATAAAAAAGTGTACAGACAAAAACTGATATTAGTTAAGTAAGAAAAAGTTTGGAGTGCCTAAAGTTATTAAAAAATATTCCCTAAGACCTTAGACACTCCAAACACTTCCAACTTTAGGCACTTGTTATGAATAGTCACTAAAAAAAGAGAAAATGATTAAAATAGATGTTAGGAAAGGTGCGGTAAGATTATTGTTTTTTGCTTTAGGAGTGATTATATTTTTTCACCAAAATGCTTATTCCCAAAAGAAAGTTAGTTGTGGAGCAAATAAAGTGTTGATATGTCATAAAGGAAAGAATACTTTATGCATAAGTGAAAATGCCTTAAAAGCCCATTTAGATCATGGGGATTACTTGGGATCTTGTATTGACAGTGAGTGTAGTGTTTCAACTTCAGGAGGCATCATAACCTGTAAAGATACCATTGTAACATTGATAACCAATTCAAGTATTTCAGTAGGTAGCTATGCCTGGTCAGGGCCTGATAATTTTACATCTGCTTTGCAAATGCCTGATGCAAAACGACCTGGAACTTACATTGTTACAGTAACAGATAATACAAGCGGATGTATTGCCTCAGATACAGCAATGGTTTATCTAAATGCGGTGAAGCCTGATGTTACTGCTGCAGGAGGCAATATTACATGCGCTAATACCAATGTAACACTTGTTGGTAGTTCCTCAACACCGGCAGTAACCTATACCTGGAAAGGACCTAATGGGTTTAGTTCTCTTTTAAAGACTCCCGTAGTTTCTGATGCCGGCATTTATAAACTGACTGTGACTGATCCTGCAAATAATTGTAGCAGCAAAGATTCGGTAACCATCAACCAGAATAAAAACCTTCCGGGTGTTACTGCTTCGGTTTCTGATACCTTAACCTGTGCCAGGACTTTAATTAGTATCTTTGCAAATTCTTCTACACCCAGAGTTAATTTCAGCTGGACAGGACCGGAACATTTCTATTCAACGGAACGCTATCCCTTTGTTATATTGGCAGGTAAATATATTGTCACGGCAACAAATCCTGTCAATGGATGTACATCCACCAATAGTGTCACAGTTACCATAGATACGATGAAGCCTGCCAAAGTAAGAGCCACTGTTTCGAGTGCTTTAACTTGTACTGTCAATAGTGTCACTCTTTATGGGTCCTCCGGTACCGGAAATGTAAATTTTAGCTGGAGAGGGCCAAATGGTTTCGGCACCAATGAACAAAGCCCGACGATCAATGATCCGGGTCTTTATGCACTCACGGTAATTAATCCGGTAAATGGCTGTTTATCAAACGATAGTGTTACTGTCCAACAGGATACTATAACTCCAAAAGGTGTAACAGCTACAGCTTCAAATATGATTAACTGTATTTACAGCAGCGCAACTTTAACAGGTACTTCCGGTACCCCGGGGGTTACTTATAGCTGGTCGGGCCCTGGCCTCAGTTCTAATTTGCCATCTCCTTTAGTAACTCGTCCCGGAACGTATTTTCTTATAGTAACCAATCCTGTAAATGGTTGTATGGTTACACGATTTTTATCTGTTACAGTTACCAATACCGGATGTCCAAATTCGACAGTAACTGTTGATTCTAAAAATACATCGCCCATTTGTACTGTCAGTAATTCGACTTTTAATAATTGAAATTAAAGCCTTATAACTAACTAAAATAAAGCAAAAATGAACAAATCAAGTTGCATTCATTATCGTTTTCGGAAAGTAGCTAGGCGCTGTACCTTAATTACTTTTTTTACGTGTTTCGGGTTCCTGTTTTTACCCGGATTACAAGCCCAGGTTAAAACTGATGTAAAAGCCAATGTCAGTGGATCGATTAATTGTTTGAATAAGATGGTAACACTGGTTGGCAATTCTGATTCGCCAAATGCCCGTTTCAGCTGGACAGGACCCAGTGGCTTCAAAGCCACGTCGCGCAATGCAGTTGCTATTGCTCCGGGAGAATATACTTTAAAGGTTGTTGCTCAGACTGGAATTGCCACCGCCACGGTAAAAGTTATTGTCGATACAATTCCTCCGGAAGAAACCATGGCGAAAGTTTCAGGATTGCTTACCTGTGCGGATACTTTTGTAATCTTATCCGGTAGTTCCACCACGCCAGGGGTAACCTATCAATGGAAAGGTGCAAGAGAATATCGCGCTGCGGACCAAAAAATATCAGTCACCTTTCCCGGCCTATTTTTATTAACCGTAATTAATCCTGCGAATGGGTGCAAATCTTTTGCCGAAGCAGAGGTGCAGAAAAATGTTATTCCACCGGCAGGAGTTACTGCTTCGGCTTTAGGAGTACTGACCTGTAAATCTCCGTTTGTAAAATTAACAGGAACATCAGTAACCCCAGGAGTTACATACAACTGGACAGGTCCGGATTTTACCTCTTCGTTACCGAAACCATCGGTAGCAGTGGCAGGAAAATACACACTGACAGTAACAAACCCGGCAAATGGATGCAGTTCAGAAGCAAATGTGATCGCTGAACAAAATATAAAAGAACCTGAGGTAACGGCAATTACACCGGATACTTTAACATGTAAAACGCACAAAGTGTTATTGAAAGTCTCATCAAATACCAGTGGAACAGAATTCAACTGGTCAGGTCCCGGTAGTTTTGGATCTTCAATGCAAACTACCACAGTCAGTATCCCTGGGAATTATACAGTGATTGTTACCGATCCCGTAAACGGCTGTATAACTAAAAAAATGCTGACGGTAATGCCAGATACAATTGGGCCTACGGTTAGCTTTTCTGTTTCTGGGTCACTTACCTGTGAGGTTAAATCTGTTAAAATAAGCAGCACACCATCCTCTTCAGCGTTTTCTTATACCTGGAATGGTCCGGATAATTTTTCTTCCGGTTTAGATAATCCGGAGGTTACCAAACCCGGCTCTTACCATGTTAAAGTAATCAAAAGAACTTCAGGATGTTTCTCTAAAGCTAATGTGACCGTGTCAGGTGAAAAATGTTCCAAATAAAGTTACGGTAGAAACGATAGCAATGCTCACAATGGAGATTTTAAATATGCTCATTTTTTACAAATCTAAACCATATAAATATGAATAAAATTCTATTGTTTTTTGATTGTTGTCCCTCTCAATTTGGCGGGGATTACGGGTGGGTAGGAGGGCAAAAGCGAAAATTGTATTCTGTACTAAATCATAACTAACAAACAAATGAATAAATGCTACCATTTAAACTTAAATTTAATTTTATGAATCTTAGGTGTAAAATTACAAGAATAGTTGGTAAGCCCTTTATTGTGCTTACGCTTATACACTGGCTTTTGGTTGGGAGCGTGTTTTCGGCGAACCCGGAAACTCCGCTTTCCACGGGACCACATAGCAATTTTTTTCCAAACATAGCTACTACTCAAAATGAATGGATGGGGAAAAACATGGAAACTAAACTAAGCTACTGTATTCCTCCAGGAGCAGCGGCAGATGTTACAGGGATTATAACCTGTACACAGGATTCTGTAACACTGGTTGGCAGTTCGTCAACGACAGGAGTCACTTACAGCTGGTCAGGTCCTGACGGTTTCTCGTCAAGGGATCGGAAAGTGGCTATTTATATTGCCGGAACTTATTCGCTCACTGTTACGAGTGAAGATGGCTTATATACTTCCACAGCAAATATTGTGGTAACACAGGATACTGTGCAACCTATCGCCATTGCAGCGGTTTCTGGGGTCATCAATTGTTCAAATCCCAACACAACTTTGCACGCAATTACTTCAACGTCAGGTGCTACATTTGCCTGGATTAATTCTACGACAACTTTTCGCTCCACACTAAAGGATCCTGTGATCAGTGATGGAGGAACATATCACCTGATAGTTACAAATCCAGTTAACGGATGTGCTTCAACTGCAGGTATCGTTGTTACAAAAGATATTGCCTCCCCGGGTGTTTCCAATTTAACGCCTGGTATTCTCTCTTGTGCTACAAGCCAAGTGACTATTGATATATCTTCTCCTACATCCAGGGTTAAGTATAGTTGGACAGGTCCTAACGGATTTTCTTCACAACTACAAGATCCTGTTGTTATAGCCTCAGGAACTTATAAAATTACGGTTACCGATTCTATCAATACATGTAAGTCGACTAAAAATATCGCTGTAGCTGGCGATTATACAGCCCCCGGAGCCTCAGTATCAGCTTCAGGAGCGGGAATACTTACCTGTGCAAATATGTCTACCACATTGTCCGCTAACGCGAACATCATAAATGTTACCTATTCTTGGACAGGGCCTAATGGATTTTCATCCACAGTTCAAAATCCATTTACCAGTGTACCAGGCGACTATATACTTAAAAACACAAGTGGTATCAATGGTTGCATTTCAAAGGATACTTTTACCGTAACACAAAACATTGTAAAACCTAAAGTGTCAGCAGATACATCCGGGCAACTAAATTGTGTAAATGCAACAGTAAATCTTTTAGGTTCGTCATCTACTTCAGGAGTAGCCTATAAATGGGTGGGACCTGCCACATTCGGAACTCAGTTTACACAGAATCCCGGTACTTCGTTTGTTGGGGTTTACGTGCTTACTGTAGAAAACCCTATCAACGGCTGCTCGTCTGAGACAAGCACGGAAGTAGTTCAAAATATGACACCTCCTGCTTCTGTGACAGCAAATAATAACGGTCCTTTTACTTGTTCTGCCAGCAATGTAACGTTAACAGGAAATTCATCTACTTCGGGTGTTAGTTACAAATGGAGCGGGCCTTCTGCTTTTACATCTTCTATAAAAGCTCCTGCTACAAATTTAGCAGGAACTTATAATCTCACCGTAACTAACCTTGCGAACGGATGTACAGGAACAGCAAGTACAATCGTATCCCAAAATCTGGCATCGCCTGCTTCCGTTACAGCAGCTAATAATGGGCCGCTTACGTGTACAATCTCCAGTGTTTCTTTAGCTGGTAGTTCTTCTACCAGTAATGTGAAATATAGTTGGTCTGGCCCTTCGGGCTTCACCTCTGCACTGCAGAATCCGATTGCCACTTTAAAGGGCACTTATACGCTGACGGTTACTGATCTTACTAATAATTGTTCAACAATTGCCAATACTATTATTGCGAAAGATACCATCATCCCGGCATCCGTAACAGCAAGCAATAGTGGACCCTTATCATGTACAACGCTCAGTGCTTCATTGTCAGGAAATACTTCAACTACTGGAGTGTCATACACATGGACCGGTGCTGGTAGTTTTTCGTCTACCTCGCAAAATACAACCGTAAGTACACCCGGTAGGTATTATCTTACTGTTAGAAGCATCACCAACAACTGTATAGATACTACCAGTACATTGGTAGGACAGGATAAAACTGTTCCTGTCAATGTAACAGCAGGAAATAATGGTCCGTTAACCTGTTTGACATCGAGTGTTAAACTTAGCGGGAGTTCTACGACTTCAGGTGTTACCTATAAGTGGACTGGAAGCGGATACAGCTCAACAGAGCAGAATCCTACCATAACAAGTCCGGGTACCTATGCGTTACAGGTTAAAAATCCTGTTAACGGTTGTACAAAAAACACCTATACTGTAGTAGTTCAAAATGTTGCGCTTCCTGCCACAGTTAATGCAATTAATAATGGTCCATTGACCTGTATTACAAGCGGGATAACGTTAACAGGTAGTTCGTTAACCTCAGGGGTAACTTATAAATGGGGTGGACCTGGTAATTTTTCGGCTAGTTCTGCCATAACCAATACTTCATCGCCAGGTACCTACACAGTAACTGTAACTGACCCGGTTAATGGCTGTACTGTAACAGCTTCCACTGTGGTGGGACAGAATGTTGATTTACCTGCAGGTGTAACAGCAGAAAATAACGGACCGCTAACTTGCGCTACTACCAGTGTTACCCTAACCGGTAATGCGGTAACCTCGGGCGTAACTTATAGCTGGAGTGGACCAAACGGTTTCACATCTGCATTGCGCACACCGGTAATTAATAAAAATGGTGCTTATACATTAGTGGTAACCAATCCTGTAAATAATTGTGCGATCAGTGCCAGTACTTTCGTAGATCAGGATATTACCAAACCAGGTTCCATTAAAGCAGTTAACGACGGACCACTTACATGCGCCACAACCAGTGTTACCCTAACGGGAAGTTCTTCTACACCTGGCGTAACTTATCATTGGAGTGGACCAGGTACTTTTTCGTCTGAATCACGTACTCCAACAGTAAGTCTTTTAGGTTCGTATAAAGTATTGATAACTAATCCTGCCAATGGATGTAAAGACTCAACTGTAACAGCAGTAGCACAGAATATCACTGTTCCCCGAGTTACTTCTTCGGTAGCTGGTGTCTTTACCTGTAGCATAAAAACAATAACTTTGGGGGCAACTTCGCCTACTTCAGGAGTAACTTACGGTTGGACTGGACCTAACGGATTTACAGCAGCAACACAATATCCGCAAATTTCTGTTTCGGGTAAATACAAGGTTACTGCTACTAATCCTGTGAACGGTTGTATATCAACAGATAGTATAACAACGCAAGAGAATATTGCGGCTCCGGGTGTGGATGCAACGGTATTTGATAAGTTAACCTGTGGTAAAACGTTGATTCACCTGTCGGCAGGCTCCCTTACTTCCGGAGTTACCTATAGCTGGAGTGGACCTCAAAATTTCTATTCCACGGAACAATATCCATTAGTTGCGCTTGCCGGTAAATATAAGGTTAATGCAATTAATCCTGTCAATGGATGTACCTCGATGGATAGCATTATTGTTGCTATTGATACTATAAAACCTGCCAATGTTGTGGCAACTTCTTCGAACATTATAACCTGTTCTGTTACCGATGCAACCATAGACGTTTCAACTTCTGCCAGCGATGTATCGTATGTATGGAGCGGGCCTAATAATTTTGTTTCAACCGATAAGGAAACCGTTGTTTCTGATGCAGGACTGTATCAGGTAACAGTTACTAATTATTTAAATAGCTGCTTTACGGTGGCAAATATTAATGTTGAAGAAAATACCTTAAATCCACAAGGGGTTACCGTTGCATCATCAGGAAATATAACCTGTACGGCTAAGAATGTAACTTTAACAGGCACTTCTACTACGTCGGGGGCTACCTATAACTGGTCAGGTCCTGGCTTTACTTCTACCTTACCTATCGTTTCGGTATCGAATGCAGGTACCTATTCTCTTACGGTAACCAATCCGGGGAATGGTTGTGAGGTTATCAAAACAATACCTGTAGGGCTTGATAACGCTAAACCTACTGGTATAACAACTTCTGTTTCGGGGACCTTGAGCTGTAATTTAACCAGTGTCAATGTATCTGCTTCATCTACTACCTCTTCAGTTGCTTACAATTGGAGCGGACCAGGTTCTTTTGCATCCGTGTTGCAATCGCCATTGGTTCAGACGGCTGGAACATATAATGTTACCATCACCAATACGGTTTATGGTTGTACGGAACCGAGCAGTGTAACAGTAACGCAGAATATTGCTTTGCCACTAGGAATATCGGCAAGCGTATCCGGTGTGCTCACCTGTTCTGATCCTTCCAGAAACCTTTCGGGTACATCTACAACTACAGGAGCCACTTACCGATGGACAGGGCCTTCAGGTTTTAACTCTGCTTTGGCTAGTCCTTTTGTCACAGTTCCTGGAGATTATACGCTTGTTGTAACACATCCCACCAGCGGATGTACTGAAACAAGGATTGTACCTGTAACGCAGGATATTGTGCCTCCATCAAATGTGGATGCTACCGTATCCAGTGCGCTTAACTGTGCCCATACCTCAGTGACCCTAGCAGCCTTTCCTTCAACAGGAACTGTAGGATATAACTGGAGTGGGCCCAATAGTTTTACATCGTCCGCTCAGAATGCGATCATCACCCATTCCGGTACTTATAAGCTTACCGTTACCAGCACAGGCAACGGATGTTGGGCAAAAGATTCGGTTTTGGTGACTGAAAACTTCCAGGCGCCAGATGTAAGTGCACAGGGAGCAACCATTACCTGCAGTAATCAGGTCGTAAATATCATAGCCAATTCACAAACAATAGGGGCAACTTATCTTTGGTCGACCAATGTTGCATTAGCTAGCCGGACGCTATCGAATCCATCAGTTTCTCTATCGGGAGATTATACGGTTACGGTAACCAATCCAGCCAATGGGTGTACAAACACTTCAACGGTTACGGTTGGATTAAATAATGTGGCTCCGGATCTATCGGCTTCTGCTTCGGGCACTGGTATTCTCACCTGTAGCAATCTTATGGAGACACTTACGGCATCTTCCACAACACCAGGGGCAATTTTGACCTGGACAGGTTTTTCGGGTCAGAATCCGATAACAGTTCACAGTTCCGGTACTTATACCGTAACAGCACTGAATCCTGCTAATGGTTGTACCATAAGTAAAGATGTTATCGTTACCCAGGACATTGTTAAACCTAATATGTTAATTAGTAACAGTGGTACCGTGCTAACATGTAATGCAACTTCTGTAACACTCACTACATCAACCACTACACCAGGTACTACTTTAACCTGGACCGGTTATGCAACAGGAGTGAATCCTATTAGTATACATGCTCCGGGTACTTATTATGTTACTGCCAAAACCACTTCCAATGGTTGTATCAAAATTGATTCGGTTGTGGTAACTCAAAATAATCAGAAACCCGATTTGGTTGCTCAGGGAGGTGCTATTACCTGTTCAGAACAGGTGATAACAATTACAGCCAGTTCGACCATGCCGGTAACTTACCTGTGGTCGGATAATGTAATATTAAGCGATCCTACGGATCAGAATGCTCTGGTATTTGAAGCCGGGGAATATTCTGTAACGGTAACCAGCACTGCGAATGGATGTACAAATTCAACCACAGTAACGGTTGTTGCAGATAATGCATCACCCGTATGCAATATTAGTAGTTCGGATTCACCCGTTGCCTTGACTAATCATACCTTAACAGCTCAACCGGTTAATGGTGGTTCCTATGCATGGAGCATGCCTTCATCCAGTGCGGGTTGGTCGATTGTATCGGGAGCTAATTCTGCGAATCTTGTTTATCATGCGGGAGCTGTAGGTACAAGTGCTACCTTCTCGCTTACCGTAACCAGTCCGAATGGATGCGATCCGAGCGTATGCCAGATTTTGGTCACAGCTATCAGTGGCACAAAGAATGCACTGGCTAGTTCTTCGGGAGATGGTAACGAATTTCAGGTTAACGTCTATCCTAATCCATTTTCAGATATGGCATTCATTGAGTTTACTCCGGCGGAAAACGCTAAAGTAAAAATTGACATGTATTCGGTAAATGGAAACTCACTTGGCACATTGTTTAATAATGAGGTTGAAGCATCTCAGTCCTACAAAGTAGAGGTGGATGCTTCGGGTAAACCATCTGGCACGTACTACCTTATTATCCGGACAAATAGCAAAGTGTACAGACAAAAACTGGTATTGGTTAAGTAACACCCAACCCTCAGGGTTTTCAAGACTCTGAGGGTTTTAACCTGGCTTCAATCTAACAGGTTTACTAAGAACTTGATAAAAACCTTAAGGAGAAAGTCCTTAAGGTTTTTTTATGATTAGAACCATGATACCAGAAACCCTCTTAGAGTTGGAAAACAATGAAACAAGCTAATGGAAAATTGTGAAGGAGAGGGCAAATCATATTATTTGGTTAACCCATAATTGCAGCCTGCTGACAAATTAAGTTAGTTGCAAAACCTGACAGGTCTCGTTTTCTATCATATTTGGGTTAACCAAATAAATAATAATTATTTTCCTTCAACCCTCAACCCATATAAATCCTCAACTTTTCTAAAATTCTCTTTCCAATTTAGAAACAAAAGAAGGTCATATGCGTATATATTATCTAACAATACTTATGTTTCATATTGATAAAAAGAAAGATAGGTAATTTTTAAAAAAAATAAACAACCTTATCAGTAAGCATTTAGAGAGAATTAGTCAGATTAAAGTTTAGTCAATTAAAATAATTGAAATTATTTCAAGCATTTTAAAGTAAGGGTTGTAAGAGGTTGATAGCATTAACTGCCTTAAAGTAACTAGATTTTCAAAGTTTCTTTTATAGGTATGCGATTAAATGAATGGGTTTAGCTCAATTCAAGCCATAAAAATATTTTAAAAAATTAATTTGATGAAACTACACTACTTGCAAAAAGTAAATAAGAATGAGATTTTAAGCAGAATACTCCGAAAGGAACTTTTTATTTTCGTCTTATTGACATTTTCGACGTTGGAACTGTTTGCTCAACCTGTTATTACATCTAATGGAGGTGGAGCAACGGCTAGTATAAGTGTGCCTGAAAATACCACAACAGATTTGCCTCTAAGGGTGGTAACAACGGTAATAGCCACACCCGGATTTGGTACAACCACATTTTCTATTTCCGGTGGTGTTGACGCTGCAAAATTTTCCATGACGAGCGGAGGAGTATTATCCTTCACTAGTACCATCGATTATGAAAATCCGGGAGATGCCGATTTAAATAATCAATATATTGTCATTGTAAGAGCAACGGATCAATCTGTTCCAACTCCTCTTTATACAGAACAAATCATTACTGTAATTGTAAATAATGTTAATGAAGCACCCGTATTTACCGGAGCTTCTGCTCCAGGAACTGTGTTAAAAAGCATTCCGGAAAATTCTACATCGGTAATAACGGTAACAGCTACCGATCCTGAAGGTTCTGCTATAACTTATACTATTGCAACCGGATTAGATGGTGCCAAATTTTCTGTCAACGCAGTCACAGGGGCTCTGAGTTTTATAAGTGCTCCGGATTTCGAAAGTCCGAATGATCTGTATGCACCGGTAAATAATAATGTTTATGGAGTGGTTGTTCAGGCTTCGGACGGGGTTAATAAACCTGGTAAATTAATACTTGTCACTGTAACTGATGTTAATGATGCGCCAACTAACATCACCTTATCCAATAACATTGTAGCAGAAAATCAGCCTGTTGGAACAACTGTCGGAAATCTTACTTCTACTGATCAGGATGTTGGTAATACCTTTACTTACACTATCCAACCGTGAGGCAATGCCGCTTCTTTTAGCCTTAGTGGCGCTACTTTGCAAACAACTACCAGCTTTGATTTTGAAACCAAACCAAGCTACAGCGTAACCATCAGAACAACCGATCAGGATGGGCTCTTTTTCGATAAGCCCTTTACCATTAATGTGAAGGATGTCAATGAAGCACCTACGAATATTACTTTATCCAACAATAATATCGATGAAAATAGGCCTGTGGGTTCTGCTGTGGGAAATCTTTCTTCAACGGATCCCGACGCAGCCAATACCTTTACTTATTCCATTCAACCAGGTACAGATGCTGGATTTTTCAATATTTCCGGAACTACTTTAAAAACAGTTTCCATATTCGACTTCGAAACCAAACCAAGTTATAAGATTACTATCCGCACCACCGATCAGGATGGTCTCTCCTATGATAAGGATTTTACCATTAATGTAAATGATGTAAATGAACCCCCTGTAGTTACCGCCGGCGGATCCGCTTCGTTTTATGAAAATCTTTGCAATGGCTGTATTGTTATTACAGCAAGAGGTGTTGATCCGGACATTCCTTCACAAACTGTAACTTATTCCATAGTGGGTGGGGCAGATCAGTCATTGTTTAATATTAATAACACCACTGGAGATATCACATTTATAACTTCGCCGAATTATGAAGCTCCAACAGATGCAGATCATAATAATACCTACGATATAATTGTCAGGTATTCCGATGGGACGCTTTATACCGATGTGCCCATGACCTTTACTATTTTGGATGCAAATGATCCTCCTACCTTTACATCTTACGGCGGTAATTATACTACAGCAACTATTAGTATTCCTGAAAATACTCCTACAACTACTGTTATCGCCCAGGTGTCGGCAATTGATGAAGATACAAACCCTGCCTGGAAAAACTTTACCTATTCACTTACTCAGCCTGACGCATCTTTATTCAATATTGATGCAATGGGAGCTATAACCTTTAAAACATCTCCAAATTTTGAAGCTCCTGCAAATGCTAATCATGATAATCAGTATATACTGGGCGTCAGAGCCTCCAACGATGCAACTCATTATTCCGAACAGTATTTTTTCATTTACGTTACCGATGTAAACGAAGCCCCGGTGATCACTTCCAATGGAGGCGGAGCAACGGCTTCTGTCAGCATTAATGAAAACACTACCGCAGTAACAACGGTAACCGCTACAGACCCTGATGCAGGAACCACCCTTACTTATAGCCTAACAGGAGGTTTAGACCGGCTTAAATTCAACATCAATAGTTCGACAGGTGCTTTAACCTTTGCCAGTGCTCCCAACTTTGAAGCCCCTACAGATAATGGCGGGAATAATGTTTACGATGTACAGGTGACAGTTTCCGATGGAACACTTTCCGATGCCCAGGATATTGCAGTAACCGTATTAAATGTAAACGAAGCCCCGGTGATCACTTCCAATGGAGGCGGAGCAACGGCTTCTGT
>CAYZNC010000163.1:12653-13051 GCA_964478555.1 uncultured Bacteroidales bacterium
AGATAATGGCGGGAATAATGTTTACGATGTACAGGTGACAGTTTCCGATGGAACAGTTTCCGATGCACAGGATATTGCAGTAACCGTTTTAAATGTAAACGAAACGCCTACGGATATTATCTTATCTAATAATACAGTCGCTGAAAATAAACCTTCCGGCACTTTGGTGGGCAATCTTTCTACAATAGATCCTGATGGAACCGGTACCTTTACCTATTCCATACGACCGGGAGGTGATGCAGCTTCATTTAGCATATCAGGTAATACTCTACAGACGTCCGCAAGTTTTATTTATGAGGCAAAGTCAAGCTACAGCGTAACCATACGCACTACTGATCAGGGAGGTCTTTATTTTGACAAAACCTTTAACATATATGTGGTTTGCAGTTTACGTTCTG
>CAYZNC010000164.1:0-12923 GCA_964478555.1 uncultured Bacteroidales bacterium
ATCCACGAAACATTCATCTTGCCTAAAAAAAACATCAGAATGAAGGTAACCACCGGATTCATGGTTGCTATAACACTTACTTTGCTGGAATCGAGATAACGAAATGCCATGGCAATAGAACCGTATGCAACCAATGTATTTAATCCCAGAAAAAGGACCATCATCCACATGCCAAAACTCAATCCTACTAAATTGTTATAATTTACGATAGGTAGAAAAATGATCGAACATAGTCCATAAATAAACAGGTTTAGCTGATTAACGGAACTGTTTTTTGCCAAATCTTTTTGCAGCACTGCATAAAATGCCCATGCCACAGCTGCACCAGTTACCCAAATTATACCCAAAGAATAGGAGCCTTGGTTTCCCAGAGCCAATAATTGTTCTCTGAAAAAGAGCCCTAATCCACCTAAAAGTACAGTAAACCCGACAATGTGTTTCCAGTTTATTTTTTCCTTAAACATATAAATGCCGATCACTGCAAATAAAACGGGCCCCAATTGGATAAAAACCTGAGCATTTGAAGGGGTTGTATATTGTATGCCCTTCATAAAACCAAAATAATTACAAGCAAGACAAAGCGAAGCTATCACTAACTTTAAGGGAGGCTTGCGAAAAATTGAAAAAGCCTGTGGTCTTTTAATAAGAAGAAAAACAGCTAATATAAGAAACGCAATTATAAATCGTGCGCAAACTATAGTACCCGGAGATAATATGTTAAGCGAAACTTTCAATGCGATGGCCAATACGCTCCACATAAGAGCTGCCACTATCGAATAAAGGATGCCTTTGTAATTTTCAGAAAGATTTTTCATGCAGCAATTTGAAGCTGCAAAGAAAGAAAAAATTTCGCGAAACGACTCCTTTTTCAGTTTAACAACTTAGCAGTTTTGTTAAATAACCGTATGGTTTTGGAACAAAGATTAACAAATGGCGATTTAAGAAGTCAGCTAAATAAACTTCTGATAAATCGTTTCATTACAGATCCTAAAACGATATGATGTTGTAAAGATGTCTGTATTTCCTAAATCAAAAATCGTTAGTCCTTGTTCGTAAATCAATAACTCAAATAAAAATGATTTAAGAACAAGGATTAACGAATAGCGATTTTAGAAGCTAATTAATTACAGAAAGGAGAATGAAAGCCCCACTGAAAAGGGATAAAGCTCCGGACCCTTATCCTTTTCAAACAAGCTAACCGGATAATAATTCGCGAACAGGTTAATTTTATTCAAACCAGCTCGAACCGTGAAGCCATAACGTAAAAAGTTCATATTGAAGTCGTCGTGATCTTTATTTTTTTGTTTTCTGTTACTATCCTTGTATTCAACTTTTGTATGGGATTCTAATTTTAAACTTCCGATAACACCCGCCGACAAGCGAAACCGTTTTGATCGGCTTACATGACCGGGAAACTGAACTTCAAATATCAACGGAACCACAAGGTAGGTCGCTTCCAGTTTGCTTTTATCCAAATGCACAGGGTCGTAAGGTTTTGATACGATAACATCCATGCTGTCCTTAGTGATGTTGTTATTATGATCGAAAAAATAATTATTAAACTCAACTCCCAAGCCAGTTACCAATCCAAAATTATTTCCAATAAGTCCGATACTATGTTGAAAAAAATTGATACTGACAGACAACGACCTGTCTGAATTAATACTCATAAATGCGTCATTGCCTTTTAGACTGACTGAATGATCCTTATTAACGTAGTTATTCAACCCCAGGTCAATACCTGCCCAATGACCGGCAAATCCTTTTGTTTTGCATTTTTTAATTTCGTGATAACCGGTATCATGTGCTTCCCCGTTTTTGCGGTTTTTATCATAAACCTTTATATCAGTTCCCTGGTCAGTGTCTACAATTTTAATCTCTTTCCTGCCAACTGTAATTTTGGTGGTGTCTTTTTTACTCTTCCCCTGGGTTAGGGTATCGTTCTGGGCCAAAATACTCCCTGATATGGTAGAAATTGCGATCAATACTAAAATTGTTTTCATGATTTTATATTTTTGATTTTATATTTAAGTTCATCCATAGGACGAACATGCATTTTAAAAAGTTACATGCGAACGAAAGATTATTATCTCAATTGCCATTTTCATGGTAAGTTTGTTTTTTAATAAAAATTTACGAATGAAGTGTTTCATCCATGTATTTTTACGCATCCTTATTTCAGTCATATGCTCTGTTGCCGGATCGGTTTTTGTATTTTCACAACCTCAAAAAATCGATGAGAAACTGCTAATTTCAGCTATCGGATCGGGAGATATCAAGACCGTTCAACATTTAATCAATGCCTCCAGTGTCAATTATATAACTGAACAAAAACTTACGCCATTAGTTCTGGCTATCAAAGCAAATCAACCTGACATAGTTAAACTCCTGTTAATGCTTAAGTCAGATCCTAATCTTTCATGCCAGGGGCTCACACCGCTTATGTATGCTTGTCAGGAGGCTTCAGGCAAACAAATTCGCTTATTGCTTTCTAAGGGTGCAAAAATCAATGAGACTGATTCAGCCGGTAATACGGCGTTAATGTATGCCGCAGTTTCTCAAAAAATTAAAACCGTAAATTTGCTGGTGCGTCAGGGAGCTTTGCTAAATGTTAGAAATCATGACGACCTCAGAGCATACGATATAGCCATTCATTCAAACAATCAACCTGTCGCTCATTATCTCAGATCGGTATTTGAAAATCACTTGCCGGATTATTTCGATGGACCTTATGCTCAATATCAAGGCAAACATAAAATTCAACTTTCCTATTTTAAACACGATTCGCATAACGGACATACCGATAAATTCACACAGCATTATATACTGAAAAAAGATATTCCTATTTATGGATTTGCGGGGGATACTGCCTCATACAGGATTAAAACCAAATATAAACCTGAAAAATCATTCATCTCAGGTGTTAACAAAATGTTTGTTATAGGTGATGTGCATGGGCAATACGATACACTTTGCAAATTCCTGATTAACAACCAGATTATAGACAAATCACTGAGATGGAAGTTTGGTCAGGGACATATTGTTTTTCTTGGTGATATTTTTGACCGGGGTGAAAAAGTTACCGAAACATTATGGCTTATATACCGGCTCGAGCATGAAGCAACGCTGACAGGTGGCGGAGTTCATCTGATCCTTGGCAATCACGAAATCATGGTTTTAACCGATGATAAGCGTAGTCAATTGAATATTTCCGATAAGTATTATTTTATTTTCAGAGATCTAAAACTCGATTATAATAAATTCTATAATAATAAAACTGTCCTGGGCAGGTGGCTTCGATCAAAAAATGCCATGCTCAAAATAAATGATATTCTTTTTGTCCATGGCGGAATAGATCCCGGTTTGCTTAAGTATAAAGTATCTATCGATTCGGTGAATATTACCATATACAGATACCTGACTGACAACCAAAAACACAAAGAAGATTCCGAATTTCTCAGTTATTTACTCAGTGCCAATGGACCTTTTTGGTATAGGGGCCTCATACCACATCAAACTTATAAAGATTTACCGGAAGAAGATATTAACCGTATGCTAACTTCCTTCAATGCCACGGCAATTATGGTGGGACATACCACATTAAAACACGTTACTTCTTATTATTCAGGGAAAATTTTCGGACTCGATGTTCCGTTTTATTTATTGCCTGGAAAACCAATGCAGGCCGTCTACATCGATTTCTCCGGATATTATAAAGTATATTCTAACGGAGAAAAGGATAAAATAAAATAATTGTTTATTTTTTGCCCTCCAGATACTACATTTTTAATTAACTTATTTTCAATAAAATATACTATCCCCAAAAATGGATATTAATTGGTTGTTTTGTGTCTTTAAGAAAATACCGGACTCCTCAGTACTTAATTGTAAAAATAATTGATTATATTCGGAGGTCTAAAGTAGTATGAGCCTGACCCCAACAAATGAATATAACGAAGGCGATCATGTGTCCCATGAAGGATTTCATGAGAAGGAGGATAGCTTGCTGAGTCATCTGCAACATCTCGAAAAAATAATCCTGCAAAGCGATTCTGTTGCCTATGTCAGAAATGGGGAACCTCGGTGGGAAGTGTCTTTTATTTCTTCCAATATTTCGAAATTTGGTTATCAACCAGAGGAATTTTATCAAAAAAAGGTTAATTTCATAGATCTTATTCACCACGATGATTTGGTTGGAGTTCAAACCGAAATTGCGTTAAATTCCGGAATTTTTAAGAAAAATGTTCATTTGGAATACCGGATTGTTTCAAAAACAAACGAAACTTTCTGGATTAAAGATGTGTTGGAACAGGTTTGCGATAACTCAGGTAAAATAACCCATTGCCATGGATTAATCACCGATATCACTGCTCAGAAAGAATCGGAAGAAAAAATATTTTTACAAAATAAATTAATTCAGTTACGTAATGATACTTTGTTTAGAGTTAATGAAAAACTCAAAAACAGTAATCACGACATTAGCAGGTCGTACCAGAAACTTGTTGAAAGTGACGAAAAGCTTAAGGTTATTTCTGAACAATCTCAGTTAGCCGTTTTAATACTGCAGGATGGTTTAATTAAATATTTTAACCAGGCATTTATATCACTTTCCGAATATACTGAGGAAGAAATCTGGTGGTGGAAGGAATTCGAATTTATCAAAGCAATTCATCACGATGATGAAAAAACCATTATTGCTTCTATCGAAAGAATACTTGACTCTGATAAACAAGAAGAAGAAAACTTTGAATTCCGGGGGGTAACTAAAAACGGCACTATAAAATGGGTGTCGCATTGGGCAAAAACTGTTGTTTATAATGGTAAAAAGGCTATTTTAATTACCGTACTCGATATCGACGAACGTAAAAAATGGCAGGATGCTCTCACTGAAAGTGAAAACAGGTTACGTGCCAAACTCGACTTTATCTTATCTCCTGAGAAACCGTTAGGCGATTTTAAAATTACCGATATTTTTGACCAATCCCAGTTACAAAAAATTCAGGATGCTTTTGCGGTTTCCCATAATGTGGCATCCATTATAACCAATCAGGATGGTATACCCATCACCCAACCCAGTAATTTCTCGGAGGTTTGCACACTTATCCGATCAACTCAGGCGGGAAGGTCGTTGTGTCAATCTTCGGACAAAATTATCGGACAAAAAGCCCGCGAAACTTTGCGCCCTTTTTCTATGAAATGCTTGAGTTGTGGATTCACTGACGCAGGTGCTCCCATTATTGTGGGAGGTAAACACATCGGTAACTGGATGATCAGTCAGGGCATAAGCAAAGATACCAATAAGGATAAGCTAGTTCAATTTGTATCGCAACTTGGCATTGATACAGATGCTATAACTGAATCGCTTCGTCATGCCAACTATATAGGTACCGTGCAGTTTAATAAAGTAGTGGAATTTCTGTGGATTATGGCCAAGGAAATTTCAGCACTCGGCTATAATAACCTGAAGTTAGCACGCGATATTCAGGACAGAAAAAAAATAGAAGAAGAACTTATTAAAGCAAAGAACAAAGCTGAAGAATCTGACCGGCTAAAGTCAGCTTTTCTTGCAAATATGAGTCACGAAATAAGGACCCCCATGAATGGTATCCTGGGGTTTGCCAATCTTTTGAATGAAAGGGAACCATCCGTTGAGGAGCGTAAGGAGTATATCGAAATTATCAACCAAAACGGTATTATCTTATTAAAAATTATAGATGACATTCTGGATGTCGCCAAAATTGAAGCGGGACAATTGAAAATCGTAGAAAAGCCATGCTATCTCGATCAAATATTGTATGATCAGTACATTCTATTTAAGAATATGCTGGAGAAACGAGAGCATAAGAGCTTATCTGTTCGATTAAAACTACCGGAATTCAAACTGGAGAATCAGATTTTTACGGATCATGCGAGGCTAAGCCAGATAATGTCAAACTTATTAAGTAATGCGATAAAATTTACTGAAAAAGGGCTCATAGAGTTTGGGTATATCCTGGAATCGCCCTCGCAGCTTAAATTTTATGTAAAGGATACGGGAATAGGGATACCGCCCGATAAATTTGAAATGATTTTCGATCGTTTCCGTCAGGCGGACGAATCGCAGGCTCGCAGATATGGTGGAACAGGGTTAGGGTTAACTATTTCGAATAATCTTATTCGCCTGATGGGAGGTAATATGTGGGTAGAATCGGAACTTGGCAAAGGTACGGTTTTCTATTTCTCCCTTCCTTATAAACCTTATCTCGAGCGGGTTCTTTACAAACCAAAACCAGCTTCGGAAACAAAATCGGATGATTTTGACTGGAAGGATAAAACAATTTTGGTGGCTGAAGACGAAATCAGAAATTATCAATACCTCTATGAAGTACTTAAACTGACCAATGCCACTATTCTTCATGCAAAAAACGGGAAGGAAGCGATTGAACTTTGTAAGGAAAATGTTAAGATAGACCTGGTGCTGATGGATATCAAAATGCCGGAGATAAATGGCTACATTGCGACACGCGAAATCAAGAAAATCAGACAGAACCTACCGGTAATTGCACAAACTGCTTATGCCATGCAGGAAGAAGTTACACTTTGCAAAGAGGCAGGGTGTGATGAATACATATCAAAGCCTATCGATAGTCATAAGCTACTGAAGCTGATCGACACCTTAATAGTTAAACAGTTGTAATCCATAATCAAGTAAAAAGAGATGTTCGTTGGTTGCTGGTTACCATTAAATTTCAATTACTTTTCTCTGAATTGATCTATAAATTTTATACTTACCCAATAAATTTGAGATGACTCAAGTGTTTTAAATGCTTTTCTCCGTGTAAAGAACAAATACTTCCCATCAGGCGATAAAGCAGGCCCAAATTCCCAAGCATCTGTATTAATGTTGGGACCCAAATTTTGGGGATCTGTCCATTGGTTATTTCCTTTGTTAAAAGTAATATATAAATCCAATTCTCCCGAACCGTTGGGTCTTTGATATAAATCATTTCCGCTTATACCGCCGGGCCGATTTGATGAGAATATCAGATAGCTTTCATCAGGAGCAATTAGCGCATCAGATTCATTGTAAGATGTATTAACGGGAGACGGAAGTCTCTCTATCGTTTCGTAAACACCATTAACCGGAACAGCCTTGTATAAATCAGCCGATGTATGATCACTGTTTCTTTCTGATGCAAAGTACATAACACCCTTATTGGTTAAAGTCGGATGCCATTCACACATATTGGAATTTATGGGCTCCTTTAAATGCTGAGCATTTCCCCATTTTCCACCAATTTTTTCAGCTATATAGATATCTGAATTCCATTCGCCTCCTGAAAAAAGAATGGAAGTAAAAAACATTTTACTATTTGATTTATCGATAAATTGTTCACTTTGATAATCTCCGGAGGTCAACCTTAAGGTGTCGGTTTGGGAAGGATGTAACACATTCAATTTAAGAATTGTTGATTTTCCCCATGCGGAGTCAGTAACTGAGAAATAAAATCCTTTTCCTTCAGGTGAAAAACTACAGTACTGCATAAATTTTTTGTTAGGCAGCAATGTTCCTACTCCAAAGGGTTTAGAAACCATTCCCGGAAAATTACTATCCAATAATTTATAAGAATCCTTCCCCACTCTAAAACATGATGTTGATACTATTCCGATTAATGTTATTAAAAGAAGGGTAAGCAACGTTTTCATTATGATCCTATTTTAAATTTTAAACCATATAATCTTATAAAAATCTTATATTTTATTTATGGTTTGCTTTAACATACGTTGCAAATCTATATAAAATCTTTTTTGAATTAAAATGTTCCTTCTTTCAATCCTCAAGTTTACACATTTGTCCCTATTTTATCACCATTAGTCCACCTTATCCGATTTGAACTTATAGTACATTGCTTACATATGGAACCTATCTTTTCATATACAATTAACTAATTAAACAATTAATATTAACTAATTAAACTTTTTAATCTATGAAATCAAAAACGTTTACCAATGTTTTTTCAGGAATTCGGGTAAAACTATTCTCGTTAGTCCTGATGTTCTTGTTAGCTGTAAACCTTGTTTACTCCCAGAGTTACCAGCAGTGTGCCGATCCTTCGAACCCGGTGTATAGTGGTGGTAAATGGTGGATTTTTACTACCGGCCAAGGTATTTACACCATGTCTAATACTTCATTGACCGGTCACACAGGATGGACCTCCGGGCCCATGGTATTTTCAGGCAAAGGGCCCAGCTGGATCCAAAATTACGTTTCGGGGTCTAGTGGATTTGCATGGGCTCCATGCTTCAATGGCAATGATGTTTACTATGCTATCTCAACGTTTGGTTCAAAAACCTCAGTTATCGGTAAAATGAACGGAACGCCCGGAGGAACATATACCGATAAGGGAATGGTAGTGTATTCAAATTCCAGTAGTACTTACAATGCCATTGACCCTTATGTTTTCAACAATTATCTTATCTACGGATCATATTTTGGAGGTATTTGTATATGTCCTCTCAGCAATACAGGAAGTAAAACTTGCGTTGCAACAGGAGATTGTGAAGGTGGAGCAATGACTTCCAGTGGTGGTTATTATTACCTGTGGTTCAATAGGGGCTCATGTTGTAAGGGAACAAGCAGCACTTACCATGTTCAGGTTGGTCGTTCAACCAGCATAACAGGCCCATTCCTCGATAAAAATGGAAAAAACTGCAACGGTGGTGGTGGTTCCGATATTCTCGTAACTTCTGGGCGTTACATTGGCCCGGGTGGAGTAGGTTTCAATGGTAGCAATATTGTTTATTTCTTTTATGATGGCAACAATGGTGGAAATCCTAGCCTTATGACAGGGACTGTTTCCTATAGTGGTGGTTGGCCTGTTGTCGCTTCCGCAAAGTCTGCTGAGGAAATTTCAGATGTAAACACTATTGAAACTGATAATAGCCTTACTGCATATCCAAATCCAATAAGTGATGAATTTACATTAAGATTGGAAGCAAAAACAGCTTCATCAGCAGAAGTAAATGTTTACGATATCTCCGGAAAACAAATTTATGAGGGAGATTTAGGCAAAGTATCCGAAGGTGTAAATGAATTTGGTTTGAATGCATCGAAACTAAACATGACGCAAAAGGGTATCTATTTATTGAAGCTTAAAACAGGAAATAAGACTCAAACTGTAAGGTTGTATAAAGATTAAACTTTAACCGGGACTTTTTGGTATGGGGACGAGGCAGTGTCTTGTCCCCTCCAAAATTATAAAAAAAAGGCAATACCCTGAGCTCACTAAAACCTCAATTACGCTCAATTATTCAACTGGGGGGTCAGCCGGTATAATTATTTCGGAGCCTGACTCTCTATCTTGTATCAGAGTCACTAAATTAAAAAACCTGCCCGGTTTTAACACCAAGCAGGCTTTAATCTAAACTAACCCTTTTAAAAAATAATCACAACTGTTTAAACCAATTCTTCATTTTCGTTATCTGACATCCGGTCTACCAATTTTTGAGCAGCTTGCTTAATCTTTCTACCACTGTCATACAATATATGATACATCACAGGGATAAAGATTAAGGTAAGGAAGGTAGCAAACGACAACCCAAATATAATAGTCCAGGACAGAGGTCCGAAGAATGCCACATTATCACCACCAAAGTGGATATGTGGACTAAAATGCGTTAATAACCCGGCAAAATCTATGTTAAATCCAATGGCTAAAGGTATGAGTCCAAGTATTGTGGCTGTGGCAGTAAGCACAACGGGAGTAATACGCGTTTTTCCAGCTTCAATAATTGCATCGCGGGTACTATAACCTTGTGCTTTCAAGTTATCCGTAAATTCAACCAAAAGAATCCCGTTTCTTACCACAATTCCTGCGAGAGCAATCATACCCATACCGGTCATGATAATTGAAACGGTCATACCAGTTATAATAAAGCCAAGGAACACGCCAATGATACTAAACAATACTTCTGATACAATGATCAAAGGCTTACTCAGAGAGTTGAATTGCGTAATCATAATAAACATGATCATACAAAGGGCTAGCAATCCTGCAATACCAAGGAAACTCATGGTTTCTTTCTGATCTTCCTGCTCACCTGTTATTTTTATATCCACCATATCAGACTTTTCAAAGGCGGGTAATGCTTTTTGTATTTTAGGAATAATTTCATTTGCATTATAACCTGTGAGCAAGTTGGAAGAAATGGTAACAATTCGTTTTGCGTTTTTACGATTGATACCACCATATGAATTAAGGTATGATACTTTTGCAACGGCGGCGAGAGGTACTTGACGAATTGTGCCGGTACTCTGATCCATAAAAGTCAACTTGGTATTAAGTAACTTATCGATATTCGTTCGTTGATCCTTGCTGTATCGCACTTGAATGGAATATTGATCCTCACCATCTCGATATTTGGACGCTTCAACTCCATTAATGGCTGCTCTTAGTTCCCCACCAATTTGCTGTGTATTGATTCCTTCTCGATTAGCCCTTATTCTGTCGACTTCAATGATTGCTTCGGGCTTATTCTTTTCAAAATCGGTTTTCAATTCTTCAATACCAGGAATATCGAGGCCGTTAATGTAACTGATAAGCCTATCCGAGGTATTGAGTAATTCCTGCAAATCATCCGATGTAACTTCAATATTGATTGGTTTGCCAGTAGGTGGGCCACCTTTAGGCTTAGTAACCGTAATGGTTGCACCAGGAATATCCTTAACAGCATCTCTGATTTTAGGCATTAAAACATTGGTATTAAAACCGTGGCGTTCTGCGAATTCCACGAAGTTAACACTTACTTTTGCCATATTGGGAGTTACACCTCCAAAATCGAAATTCGATTCGGATACATTTTTAGCAACATTTGTAATAACCGACTCAACAATTTTTAATGAATCGCCATTTTTTTCCAGATACGCTTTTTCCTCAGTTCGTAATATCTTATTAACTCTATTTTCTACAATGCTAGCTACTGAATCAGTCACATCAATATCCGTACCCACAGGCATTTTTATCATCGTGTATATTGCATTCGGCTGATTATCCGGGAAAAATACAGGTGGCTTCGAAAACTTAACTGTAATCAATAAAGTAATGATCAGCGTACCTATCAAACCATATAATAAATAGTATGGTCTGCGTTTGGTTAATACCCAACTCAGAAATTGCTCATAGCGCGAAAGCATCTTAGGAATTACATTATGTTGGAAATGCAGCAACAATTTATATCCCCAGAAATTATGGATAATAAAAAATACAGCCACAAACAACAACAGATTTGCAAAACCATGTCCCCCTCCTAAGTGGAATAATATACCAAAGAATGCAATGATACCTGAAACAAAGTATATTTTCCTGGAGCTCATGGTTTGAATATCTTCCTCATTTGGTTTCATGAAGGTTACAGCAAACACAGGATTGATGATGTATGCAACGATAAGCGACATAAACAAAGTTATGATAAGCGTTACCGGTATAAAGAACATAAATTTACCTACCACCCCCGGCCAGAAGCAAAGTGGGAAAAAAGGAGCAAGCGTAGTTAATGTCCCTGATAAAATGGGTACAAATACCTCTCCAGCTGCAGCTTTAGCCGATGAAACAATGTCCATTTTTGTTTTCCTGAAAATCCGATGTGTATTTTCTATGACCACAATGGCGTCATCCACAACAATTCCCAATGCAAAAATAAAGGAGAACATTACCAGCATGTTCATTGTGAAATCAATACCAGGCATTATTATGTATGCAAGGAACATGGAAAGTGGAACTGACAAACCCACAAACAAGGCATTGGTTAACCCCATAAAGAACATGAGTACAAGTGTCACCAATATAAACCCGATGATGATGGTATTATTCAGATCAAAAAGTGTAGTACGTGTATACTTACTCTGGTCGCCAGTGATAACTGCACTAAGATCGCTTGGGAATTTAGTTTTTTGTAAATCCTTAAGAATCGTTTTTATTTGATCGGAAGCATCCAAAAGGTTTTCGCCGCTTTTCTTAATGATGTTTAAGGTAATTACATTATTACCATTCTGACGTGCATAGCTGGTTCTGTCAGCATAGGTATCCTTTATATCTGCCACATCCTTTAAATAGAGCCTTACACCTTTTTGTGTACTCACAACAATATTTTGCAAAGTACTGATATCCTTGAATTCACCCACTACCCGAACCGAACGCTGCATACCTTGCATGTTTACGTTACCACCGGAAATAGTTATATTTTCTTTGCCAATCATTCCAATGATATCATAAAGACTCAGGTTTGCGGCCTGAACTTTATACATATCCACATTTACCTGGATCTCACGTTCAAGGTCACCAAGAATATCCACCCGCGTGATTTCCTTTAAGCCCTCAAATTGGTCCTGGGCCATTTTGGCATAACTTTTTATCCGATCGAGATTGTACTTACCGGAAAGGTTAATCGACATAATGGGAATATCTGATAATTCCACTTCTTTAATATCAGGACCCATTTTTATATCCTGTGTGGGAATATCCTTTTTTGCCTTATCAACAGCGTCTTTTACACGTTGCTTCGCTATCTCAGGTTTTACATTGGTTCGGAATTCCATTACAATGCTTGAAAAATCCTGTGCAGAGTTACTGGTTATCTTTTTAACCCCTGTAACTGATTTAAGTGTCTTTTCCAATGGCTTGGTAATCAGGTTTTCCATATCAGTTGGAGAAGTTCCCGGATAAAACGTCTGTACAATATAAGTAGGAATAACTATTTCAGGAAATTGTTCCTTGGGAATCGAATTATAACTGATCAAGCCAAAGATCATAATCATTACTGCCAGCACATATATACTGGTTTTGTTGTTGATACTCCAGCTGGTTGGCTTGAATTCTTTATATATTTTGTCCATTTTCTGTATAATTTACAGTTTAGAATGTAATCGTTTCGTTTTCTTCGAGTTC
>CAYZNC010000165.1:0-12916 GCA_964478555.1 uncultured Bacteroidales bacterium
ATCTTCGTGAATTTGATGCCAGGGTAAAAAAAACGCTGAATGAACCTTATAAATATGTTTGCGAGCTGAAATATGATGGCGTTTCGGTAAGTCTTACCTATCAAAACGGAAAGTTAGCCCACGCAGTTACTCGTGGCGACGGCATTAGAGGTGATGAAGTAACTTCCAACGTAAGAACGATAAGAAGTATTCCGCTAAAGTTAAGTGGTTCCGGATATCAGCCAATGTTCGAAATGAGGGGTGAAATCTTTATGCCTCATAAAGTATTTGAGCAGTTAAATGAAGAAAAAGTAAGGAATGGAGAGCTACCATTTGCTAATCCACGCAACGCAGCTTCAGGAACACTGAAAATGCAAAATTCATCTTTGGTCGCAAAACGAAAGCTCGACTGTTATCTTTATTTCCTGGTAGGCGATCAGCTTCCTTCCGACTCTCATTACGAAAATCTCCAGACTACTCGTAAATGGGGTTTTAAAATTCCGGAACATATTAAATATTGTTATACCATCGACGACATCTTCGAATTTATAGACTACTGGGATGTTGAACGTAAAAATCTCCCTTTTGATATTGATGGCATTGTAATTAAGGTTGATTCTCTGATACAACAAAGAAAATTAGGCTTTACATCCAAAACACCCCGATGGGCGATTTCCTATAAGTTTCAGGCGGAACGTGCTGAAACCCGACTTTTGTCAATTGATTTTCAAGTGGGACGCACAGGCGCGATAACACCAGTGGCCAATCTGGAACCCGTGCAACTCGCAGGCACCACGGTTAAACGTGCCTCGTTGCATAATGCCGATCAAATTGCTTTACTCGACGTTCGTATTAACGACTTTGTATATGTTGAAAAAGCGGGAGAAATCATTCCCCAAATTTTGGGCGTAAATCTCCAGAAACGCAGTGCCGAAAGTAGCCCTGTAAGTTTTATTGATCGTTGTCCCGAATGCAGCACTCCATTGAAACGTAATGAAGGGGAAGCCGCCTTTTATTGTCCCAATGAAAACGGATGTCCTCCTCAGATAACCGGCAAAATAGAACATTTTATAGCCAGGGCAGCAATGAATATTAATGCGGGAGAGGCAACAGCCGAACTTTTATTCCTGAGCGGATTAGTAAATAAGGTAAGTGATTTATATCTTCTTAGCATAGAAAACTTACTTTCATTGGAACGTTTTGGCAAGAAATCAGCTGAAAATCTTTTTAAAAGCATTGAAGATTCTAAAAAAGCTCCCTTTAATAGAGTTCTATATGCACTTGGTATACGATATGTTGGTGAAACAGTGGCCAGGAAACTGGCCGCGCATTTCAAAAATATTGACAATCTGATGAATGCCAAATTGGAAGAACTCACTGAAGTAGGTGAAATAGGAGAACGAATTGCACAAAGCGTAATCAACTTTTTTGCCGACCAAAAGAACCGGAATATTGTTGAAGAACTGCGAAAAGCAGGTGTTCAACTAAGTATGGATGAAACATTGGTCGAAAAACTTTCTGATAAACTAAATGGATTAAATATTATAATTTCCGGCAATTTTGAACGTTTTTCACGAGAGGAAATCAAAAAACTTATTGAAGCGCATGGGGGGAAAAATGTATCCTCCATTTCGAGCAAGACAAATTACCTGGTGGCTGGCAGTAATATTGGACCTAGTAAGCTAGTGAATGCTCAGAAATTAAAGATCCCTATTATTTCTGAAAATGATTTCGTAAAAATGATTGAATAATTATGAAGTTTTTCTCAACTTTGCAACGAGTTTAAAATTTAAACTGTGAATTTCGTGAGAAACTTTAAATTAAGGTCAGGAAAGCGTATTTTAAACGGTAAATTACGTCATTTCAAAAGAAATAGAGAAACCCATAATTTCGAAACCGCAACAACAGCGGGCATTCTTTTTACACCTTCGGATCAAATCAGCTTTGAACAGATCAAGCATTTTATTAGCTACCTGAGTCATTATAAACTTCAGATTTTCGTGCTTGGCTATATCGACTCGAAAATTATCCCCGAAACCTTTCTTTTTTGGAAAGGCATTAACCTTTTTTCCCGTAAGGAACTAAGCTGGTCAATGGTACCAAATTCCCAGATAGTTACCGATTTCATCGACAAACCCTTTGATTTACTTCTTGATCTGAGCCTTACTGACTCTTTTCCTGTAGAATACATAACAAGGTTATCGAAATCAAAATTTAAAATCGGACGATTAACGTTTAACCATACCGGCCTCGATTTGATGTTTGAAATTCAGAAAGAAAATAACCTGGATAATTATTTGGAGCACATAAAGAATTATCTGAATCTCATTAAAAGCACAAGCCGCTCGTAGTAAAGTGGTTATACATTCAACGGTTCACGTTAAATCTTCCGTTTAAATTTAGATCCGCTAACTTTTCAAATCAGGGTTGAATTCCGCTTTGCATTTTCAAAATTTGAGTTATTTTTACGTGCGTAAAAAAAAACATTAACGCTTCATTACATGTCAGATACAAGATTTAGTGGTACAGGAGTGGCCATCATAACACCCTTCAAGAGCGATTACAGCGTAGATTATCCTGCTCTGGAGCGGGTAGTTGAACACTGCATCAAAGGCAAAGTAAATTACATTGTTGTTTTAGGAACAACAGGAGAATCAGTTACATTAACTAAAAATGAAAAGACAGAGGTCATTAACACGGTTGTAAAAACTACTTCCAAAAGAGTGCCTATAGTTGTTGGTATTGGAGGTAACAACACCATGGATGTGATTGAAGGTATAAAAACCGTAAATCTGAGTAATATCGATGGTATCCTATCTGTTGTACCTTACTATAACAAACCTAATCAGAAAGGTTTATACGAACATTACAAAGCAGTTGCACAGGTTAGCCCATTACCGGTTATTTTATACAATGTTCCCGGCCGCACCGGCGTGAATATGACTGGTGAAACAACCGTGAAATTAGCTCATGATTTTAAAAACCTGGTGGCTGTAAAAGAGGCTTCGGGAAATCTTCAGCAAATCATGGAAATCCTGCGCGATAAACCAGAAGGATTTGAAGTAATTTCGGGCGATGATGCGCTTACTTTTCCCCTGATCATGCTGGGAGCTACAGGAGTAATCTCAGTTGTAGCCAACGCTTGTCCATTGGACTTTTCTACCTTGGTGGAAGAAGCCCTGGGCGGCAACTTCCCACTAGCCCGTAAAATACATTACAGTTTACTTGAACTTATAGGGGCCTTATTTACTGAAGGTAATCCAGCAGGCGTAAAAGCTGTGATGAGCATGGATAAACTAGTTCAGAATGTTGTTCGTTTACCGCTAACATCGGTGTCAGAAAAACATTTCAATAAACTGGCTGAAATCATTAAAAAGATTCGATAGAATTATAGATAAAAAAATATAAAAAAAAAGCCGGATCAGTAAAATCCGGCTTTTTTTTATGCTACTGTCACTCCGTGACAGTTTTTAAATTTCTTACCGCTTCCGCAGGGGCATGGATCATTACGGCCCACCTTCTTTTCAACTCTTACGGGTTGTGATTTTTGAGGTTCCCTTGTATCATTTTGGCCATTGTCGCCGCCACCGTTGCCGTATATATCCTTCTTACTGGTTTCATATTTACTCAAATCAAGACGTTTAGGTGCTTGCGCCCGCTGAACCTGATTGGCTTCGCTTGCAGGTAATTGACCTTTCATCAGAATCGATATAATATCGCGGTTCATTTTCTCCACCATGATCCTGAATAACTCGAACGACTCGAATTTATAAATCAACAGCGGGTCTTTTTGCTCATAAGTAGCATTTTGTACAGATTGCTTAAGATCGTCGAGCTCGCGTAATTGCTCTTTCCACGCCTCTTCTATGATGTAAAGAATGATTGTTTTTTCAAATGAGCGAATTAAATCGCGGCATTTGGTTTCGTATGCTTTCTTCAGATTGGTTACAATATTGTAGCCTTTCACGCCATCGGTAATGGGCACAACTATATTTTCGTAAAGGGCTGCCTGATGTTCATAAACGTCTTTGATTACCGGCCATGATTGTTGACATATTCCTTCAGACTTGCGCTTGTAAGTTTCCTGAGCCACTTTGCAAACCAGGTCTACGATTTCTTCCTTACTGAGTTTTAGGAATTCAGATTCATCCATAGGTGATTCTATGGAAAACTCCTTGATGAGTTCCAGGTTAAAGCCATCAAAATCATTCGAAGATTGATAATCGCCCACAATTTTTTCAATTACATCATACATCATATTAGCTATATCGAGGCTAATACGTTCTCCAAATAAGGCATGACGTCGTTTGGTATAAACAACCTCACGTTGTGAGTTCATCACATCGTCATATTCAAGAAGTCGTTTACGAATACCAAAGTTGTTTTCTTCAACCTTTTTCTGGGCGCGTTCAATTGATTTGGTAATCATCGAATGTTGGATCACTTCGCCTTCTTTTAATCCCAAACGATCCATTAAACCGGCAATTCTATCAGAACCAAAAAGACGCATAAGATCATCTTCGAGGCATACAAAAAACTGTGAAGAACCGGGGTCGCCCTGACGTCCGGAACGTCCACGTAACTGACGGTCAACGCGCCGTGATTCGTGACGTTCAGTACCTACGATGGCCAAACCTCCGGCTTTACGAACGATTGGCGCTAATTTTATATCCGTACCACGACCGGCCATGTTAGTGGCAATGGTCACCGTACCTTCATGGCCTGCTTCAGCAACGATTTCAGCTTCTCTCTGGTGTAACTTGGCATTTAACACATTGTGCTTAATACCTCTCAGTTTCAACATACGACTTAACAATTCCGAAATTTCAACGGATGTTGTTCCCACCAACACAGCACGCTGCTGTTTTACTAGTGCCTCTATTTCTTCTATAACGGCATTATATTTTTCGCGTTTTGTTTTATAAACCAAATCCTCATTATCCTTACGAATTGCATCCACATTCGTAGGGATCACTACCACATCAAGTTTGTAGATGTTCCAAAGTTCACCAGCTTCTGTTTCAGCAGTACCTGTCATACCAGCGAGCTTGTGATACATACGGAAATAATTCTGCAGCGTAATAGTCGCAAAGGTTTGAGTTGCAGCTTCAACTTTAACTCTTTCCTTGGCTTCAATTGCCTGATGTAAACCATCGGAGTATCTGCGGCCTTCCATGATACGGCCGGTTTGTTCGTCCACAATCTTTACTTTATTATCAATTACCACATACTCATCGTCTTTTTCAAATAAAGTATATGCCTTGAGTAACTGATTTACAGTGTGAATTCGTTCGGATTTTACGGCATAATCCCGTAATAACTCATCTTTCTTGCTTATTTTTTCATTTTTGGATAGATCGGCTTTTTCCATTTCAGCAATCGCAGAGCCAATGTCGGGCAAAATAAAAAAATGAGCGTCTTCCGATTTGGACGTAATTAAATCGATACCTTTTTCAGTAAGTTCAATGGAATTTTGTTGTTCATCAATTACAAAAAACAGCTCATCCGTGGCAATATGCATGTTCTTGTTATTCTCCTGCATATAATAATTCTCCGTTTTATGCAAAAGTTGTTTCATGCCCTGCTCACTTAAAAACTTTATTAAAGCCTTATTTTTAGGTAATCCCTTAAAAGCTCTGAGAAGCAGCAACCCGCCTTTTTCATCGGAACCTTTTTCACCTTTGCTTATTACATTTTTAGCTTCTGAGAATATCTGAGTTACCAGTTTGCGCTGTTCATTTACTAACAGCTCAACACGGGGTTTGAGTTCATCAAAAAGCTGATTATCACCCTTTGGCACAGGGCCAGAGATAATCAATGGCGTACGGGCATCATCAATTAACACAGAGTCAACTTCGTCGACAATAGCATAATGATGTTTACGCTGTACAAGGTCAAGTGTACCAAAAGCCATATTATCACGGAGATAATCAAAACCAAATTCATTGTTGGTACCAAAAGTAATGTCGGAATAGTAAGCTTTACGACGGCCTTCAGAATTAGGTTGGTGTTTATCTATACAATCAACGGATAATCCGTGAAATTCATAAATAGGTCCCATCCACTCAGAGTCACGTTTAGCAAGGTAATCATTAACAGTTACTATGTGAACTCCTTTTCCTGCCAATGCATTTAGAAACACCGGCAATGTGGCTACAAGAGTTTTTCCTTCACCGGTAGCCATTTCTGCGATTTTTCCCTGATGCAAAACAACTCCTCCGAATAATTGGACATCGTAGTGAACCATATCCCAGGTAATTTCATTGCCACCTGCCATCCAATGGTTCAGATAAATGGCTTTGTCGCCTTCAATAATTACACTATCCTTATTAGCAGCCTGCTCACGATCAAAATCATTGGCCGTAACAATTACGCGTTCATTTTCCTTGAACCTGCGTGCTGTTTCTTTAACAATAGAGAATGCCTCAGGCAAAATATCGTTAAGAATTTTTTCAGTTTTCTTATCCAACTCTTTTTCGAGTTTATCTACCTGGGTATAAATGGTTTCTATTTCGTCAACGGGGGTATCATCACTTTCTCCTTTTGACTTCAAAGCATTGATTTCTTCTTCATCAGGACGAATATATTCTCTTATCTTAATTTTAAGTTCGCTACTGCGATTTCTTAATTCATCATTAGTAAGGTTTACTATTTCCTGGTAAACCGTCTTAATGGTTTCTACAACAGGTTGTACTTCCGAAAGATCGCGTTGCGCCTTGGTTCCTACAAATACCTGTAGAATGTTATTAATAAAACTCATTATGATCGCTTTTTATATATATTTTTTTTTACAGAATGCAAAATTAGTTTATTTTGCCATACTTTTTTATTTTAATGAGTTGAATTCATTAAAAACACGCCACAATTCACTCAATTCCACGAATAATTTAAGTAAATTAAAAAATTACAATTAACATGTTAAAGTAATAACAAAGCGCACCGGCTGGTTATCGACAAGACAAAATTAATCAGACTTCTTAATAAAAATCCAGGTTTTTTATGAATATTCTACCAATTCGAAAGGCACATTAACTATACTTTTATAATCTTTGCCGGATTCTAACATATCCTGGTCTATTTTATTATATAACCATACGATAGTTACTTCACTTTCTTTATTAAAATGGATATTTTCCAATGATTTAAACATATATAGGATTAATTTACTTGAACTGGTATTAAAATATTCAAGTTTTATCCTCATGGTGATTGTTTTTGGCGCTTCATTTTTCAATTCTTTAATCCATTCTACCAAAGGTTCGTAAAATTCAACCGGATTTTCCGAAAAGGAACTACCTTCTATACGCAATTCGCCTGTAGTCTTAAAATCAACCAGCGGAGTCTTAACTACATTGTTTGGTCGTATCAAAATATCTTTCATAAGCTAAATTTGGTTAGTTATAATTTCCCGTGACATTAAAATTAAACAATTTATTAATTTGATCTATCAAAATTCTTTATTTTTTATGTAGAAATTTCAAGGATTGTAAAAAACACTTAAACAGATTTTATAAACAGGTATACGAATGGCGAAGTCATTAGGTTATAAGATTATGCTTTCCTTTAAATGGCCCCTTCGACTTCGCTTAGGGACCTGGCCCGACTCCACATTTAGATGAACGAAGCCGGTGGTTAAGCGAAGTCGAAACTACAATTTAGTTGACACACTGGTGGTTGAGCGAAGTCGAAACCTCAATTAGTTGACAAACCGGTGGTTGAGCGAAGTCGAAACCTCAATTTAAAAAATCAATACTTTTTCGACATCAATCCCTTCGCTGGTCTCAATTTGTATTAAATATAAGCCTTTTCGTTCATTAGAAAGATCTATTTCATTATTAACCAATATTGTTTGTGTAAATTGCTTAATTAACTGACCAATACTATTATATATTTTGATTGATAGGGAACCGCTTATAGACCTGCTAGTAAAACCAATATGAAATATTCCATGCGAAGGATTTGGGTTTATAAGAAATTGATTATCCCTTACCATGCTTGGTTTACTATTGGGCTGGTATGTATCTACAAAAGTTGTACTGCTGTTAGCCGGATCGAGCCACTGAGCAAAATTTCCGCTAGTCCATGAAAGTGAAAATTTACCAAAGTAGTCGTTACCGGTAGGGTTACTACAGTCGGCATCACCTGCATAAAGCTGCCCAATAACCCTATGGTCGGAATTGAACAATGGAGCTCCTGACGAAACGGGCTCCGTGGTACCGGAATCCCAGGTTAACTGCCAAAAGTAAGGTCCATTACCATAATCAGCTGAAACCGGCGAATGATTATCTTTTGATATTTTTTCAACATCTCCGCTTGGGTGATGGATACAAACGGCATTTGGTGACGATAATGCATTTGATTCGTTTATTTCCCACCCGGCATAAACTGCTCCTATTGAGGCTAACTCATCCTTAGTAGCATTTAATTTCAGCAAAAGATAATCAGAAGTTAAGGACCCGTTTCCATCGGCAGCAAGCAAACTGGCACCATAAACAGAAGTAATTGGAAAGTTGATAGATTTTGCATCACTACAAACGGTATCCTCGTAATTAAATAAAAATACCCACGTTGAATAATCAAACCTTTGCCGTGAATAACCTTCCGGAATACGGGTTGTGTCACCGCAATGTTTAGCCGTGAGAAAATAACCTTTTCCATCGTTGCGCGTGTTATTCAATAAAACCCCACTACACCAGGAGGCTAAATCCCAGAATTTATCATATGACAGGATTAAAGCAACCGATGCAATTTCTTTTCTCCAATCATAACCTAAAGAACAGCTTACATCTATATTACATGTTTCACTTGAACCCCATGGTCCACTCTTGAATAGGTCGCGAAAAACATGTACTGCTTTATCGATATGCAGTTCTCCTTTAAATTCAGGATTGGCGGGCTCCGTATATTCTATAAAAATAGATTGGCCTTTGATAAACTGGGTGCCAAAATCCAGATTATTATTGTTATTATCCTTTGTAAAGGCGCCCAATACCATATCTTTTTCCTCGTTGTAAAAATATAAAGTTGCTCCTGCCGGTAATCTGAACTTATCAAAATAAAACTGCATGGCGTAAGCATTCTCCGATTTAACATTGTACAGCCAAAGATTATTGCCATTGCTAAGTAACACAGGACTTGTTTTTTCTTTAATATCGATATCCACATCGATACCTTTCCCATAAAAACGGTTAGGTGCAATGCCATTGTGTTCACCAATAGAATCAGCTAATTTCTTTTCTTTATTGTTGTCGATCACATTTAAATGAACCGTGTTTGCAGTCTGCATTGACTTTAAAAAAGCATTCGCGTAGGTATATGGTTTACCTCTGTGGCTTATTTGTCCATTTAAATTATTGGATATTAGAATACCAGTAAAGACTAATATAAATATTGTTTGACTTAATTTCATTGGCCGGTTTATAAACGGTTTGGGTGAAGATTCAAATAAACAAAATAAGCATTAACAAAGATGAAATCAAAACCCTATGGCGATTTTATTTTGTTCTGATTTTACTTAGTGATTATTGACTTGGCACACCTTTTGTATATTGTTTTATAACAATGGTTGCTCAAAAATTTAATTATTGATCCATTCAATCCGGAAAATGCGAAAATAATTAGGACCACCAAAATTTAGAGCACCAAAGTCAAACCTAATTAGGATTATAAAGTTCTTTGATTCACTGTTTGAAAGGGTTAAACAGTTTAACTTTAAATCTTGTCTGATTGCAAGAAGAAAAGTTTAACCAAAAACCCAATTCTGATGAAAGCCGCCGGCCAAAAACAATACCCCATCAACCAACAACATCCGGTGAGCTTTGAGGTTCTTTAAGCTATTGCGCAAAATAAGGCACAACAGCTATTACACGGAAACACCTTTCAATCTTTCAAACCATGTCAATTATGAAAACAAATTATAATCTCCAAAACAATAGCAGTGTCATAAGTCTGGATGACATTGTATTTGATGGTCGCAACCATGCCTACGGTGCATATGCATTGCGGAAAAACCATCATAAATATACCAATATCTCCTTTCTGCTTGCTTCCTCACTGGCAATTGCCCTTATAGCAGCTACTTTGATTAACAGGCAACCAACGGTACCAACTGTTGATCCCATCATGCCGGATGTTACCACGGTTTTTACTACGCAGCCAACTATTACACTGCCTCCGCCTCCTTCAGAAGTTACAGTAGGCAGATCGCTAATTGATCAATTAACCTGTCACCCGCTGATAGTTGATGAAGTTCCTGCAGGAGCAGCACCCCTTGCTCTTCCTGAAGATGGTTTTACTAATGGGCCAAACACAGGTACACCTGGAGGACCATTCACCAATGGAATTCCTGGAGCCTTTTCAACAGATATCCCTTCGGTAGATGACCCTCCATTCCTTGTTGTTGAAGAATCGGCAACATTCCATGGCGATTTCAGACAATGGATCGGGAACCATGTAAAATACCCCAGTGATGCTGTTGCCGCAGAAGTAGAAGGAAAAGTTATTATTCAGTTTGTAGTTAACAAAAAAGGAAAGGTAGAAGATGTAAAAATTTTACGCGGCATCCATCCTGATTTAGACCAGGAAGTTGGAAGAGTTGTATTGGATTCCCCACTGTGGGCACCTGGTAAACAAGGGGGCAATCCTGTACGTCAACTATTCACCATAGCTATAATGTTCAAATTATCAAGTAATGGTAATTAATGAATGAATTATAAATGCAGAGCGGAAAATACAAATTCCGCTCTGCATTTGCCTCAAACCACAAAAACAATAATTCATCAAACAACTTGTGATGCACTTCAAGGTTCTTTAAGCTAGTGAGCAGCAAAAACTCCATGGCTATTACACGGAAACATCTTTCAATCTTTCAAACCTTGTCAATTATGAAAACAAATTATAATCACCAAAACATAAGTAATGTCATCAGTTTGGACGACATTATATTTGATGGCCGCAATCATGCATATGGTGCATACGCCCTGCGTAAAAACCATCATAAATACACCAATGTATCCTTTCTTTTTGCTTCTTCATTAGCAATCAGCATTTTGGCATTTACTTTAATAAACAGGCATCCGGAACCGGTGAATGTTCCCGACCGTGTCTGGACTAACCCAGGTCAAATCTCTGGCACTGTTGATCCTCCTGTTGTTCCTCCAGCACCTCCCGCACATATTAGTCAATCTTTGATAAAACAAATAATATACACCGTACCCGTAGTTGTTGATATTCCTGATGTGGATCCGGCCAAAGAACTCAAAACCAACGAGCAACTAATTGCATTGATGGGTTCTACAAGCGATTTGGGAAAAGGGCTCCCGGGAGGACCCGGTGAAGGTGGTTTTGTAGGTACAATTCCAATAGATACTACAGATAATAACAAGCCCAGGTGGCATGTTCAGGAACCGGCAAGATTTGAAGGTAACTTTGGAGAATGGATTGGTCAACATTTAAAATATCCGCATGAATCCGATGTAATGGGTGTTGGCGGTAAAGTAATGGTTCAATTTGTAATTAATAAACAGGGAAATGTAGAAAACCCAATAGTGATGCAGGGAGCTTATACCGACCTGGATAATGAAGCTATTAGAGTTATTTTAAGTTCTCCCAAATGGGTCCCTGGTAAGCAAGACGGTAATCCTGTAAAACAATTTTTTAAAATGACCATAACTTTCCAACCTCCGAAAGAATAACCAACGATCTTTAAGCCTTCAGGCATTCAAGATTTTTTGGAACTTGGAAGTCAAATATCCAGCCCATCGAGGCTGGTTTTTTTTAAGCTTAAGAAGCTGATCTTGTTACGCAAAAATTTCAAACATTTTTTTAATTTTATGCTTCAGATCCAATTTCAGCCTAGTCAACATTTTGTATGTAATGTTGTTTAGGATATTCAAACAATAATAGACATCAAAGATGACTAATAAAGAACTTAGTAAGGAGGAAGCAAGAGTTATTTTGTTTAAGGGCACAGAGGCTCCGTTTACCGGAAAATACAACATGTTTTTTGACAAGGGGACATATGTATGTAAGCAATGTGGAACTCCTTTGTACAGATCGTCCGATAAGTTTAAATCGGATTGCGGTTGGCCCAGTTTTGACGATGAAATACCCGGCGCAGTCAAAAGATTGCCTGATGCTGACGGCAGACGCGTTGAAATTGAATGCGCAACATGCGGAGCTCATCTGGGTCATGTATTTACAGGTGAGGGTTTCACCGACAAAAATACACGCCATTGTGTTAATTCAATATCACTGGATTTTGTTCCGGTAACTATAAATACAGAAGTTAAGACCGAGACTGCAATCTTCGCAGGTGGCTGTTTTTGGGGTGTAGAATATTATTTGCAAAAAACAGAGGGGGTATTGTCAACAGAAGTGGGCTATATTGGCGGGTACATGAAAAACCCGACATACGAGGACGTTTGCAGTCATACCTCCGGATATGCCGAAGCTATCAGGGTTATTTTCGATCCATCCAAAACAACTTATGAAACACTGGCAAAACTCTTCCTTGAAATCCACGACCCTACCCAGGTAGATCGTCAGGGTCCCGATGTAGGCGATCAATACCGGTCGGAAATTTTTTACCTCAACCAGGAACAAAAAGAAATTGCTGAAAAACTGATTAATATACTTCAAAAGAAGGGACTTAAAATTGCCACTAAGGTTACTGAGGCAACAACATTCTGGCCAGCAGAAGATTATCATCAGGATTATTATGAAAAAAATGGCCATGAACCGTATTGCCATAGGTATATGAAGAGGTTTTAGAGGTAGACTGTTAGGCTTCGCTCAAAGTCGGACACTGAGCGGAGTCGAAGTGGACCATCAGCAGTACCTATGATTTAAAAAGAAGTCGTTTCGACTCCGCTCAACGACCGGGAGTACCGGACATTTAACAACTGTGAGCACCGGACACTGAGCGGAGTCGAAGTGG
>CAYZNC010000166.1:0-2678 GCA_964478555.1 uncultured Bacteroidales bacterium
TCTGCTAATGTTTAAAGTTCCTAACTTTTAAACTTAAGATGATGGAAAAATTTAACTGGTTTGTAGTACCCTTTACGCTCGGCTTGATATTCTTAGCGGGATACCTGGCTGTTAAGTATGTCACCTGGGTAAAAAACCTGGCAACAGAAGAAAAAGCAAAGCTAAAAAAGAACATTTTTACGCTCAAATCCCTGCATGCAGTTAAGGAAGTATTCCTGGAAAGTTTAATGCATCGTAAAATATTCAAAGTAAATCCGTTACTTGGATATATGCATACCTGCTTCGCATTTGGTTGGTTTATGCTGATTCTGGTTGGCAATCTTGAAAGTCGTGTATTTTACCATGGTCATAGCAGTCCACCTTATATTCCCATTTTCTTCCGTTTTTTTAATCCACATCCTGAAGGATTCCGGTACGAAGGCATCTTTTCGTTTATTATGGACCTGATCCTTTTGGTTATCCTGAGTGGTGTGATTCTGGCTTGGTCCAAGAGACTTTATTCCCGTTTCTTCGGAATGAAAAAAACAACGGTGCTGCGTTTGGGCGATCGGTTGGCATTGTCATCTCTCTGGGTCATATTTCCTTTACGTTTTCTGGCTGAAAGTTTTACTTCGGCCAGCTATGGAGGGGGGCATTTTCTAACATCGAATGCCGGTGCCTTCCTGGGAAGCTTTTTACCTGCTCAGCTATTAATGTATCCTGCTTGGTGGGCTTATTCGTTTGCTTTGGGTATTTTCTTTATTGCACTGCCATTTTCCCGCTATATGCATATCCCAACTGAAGTGTTGCTTATCTTCCTTAGAAAATATGGAGTTTCGGAGAAAAAAGAATTTTCTACCTACACGCAGGTTGAAGTAAATTCTTGCTCCCGTTGCGGAGTGTGCATCGATCCCTGCCAATTGGCTTCAGCAGCAAATCTTAAAGGAGTACAATCCGTATATTTTTTACAAAATGTACGAAATCAGCAAACCTGTGAGGATAAATCCTTAAACTGCCTAATGTGCGGCCGTTGTGATTCTACATGCCCCGTTGGTGTCGATATTAAATCCATCCGCATGGCTGAACGCAAGCAACATGCCATTCAGGTGGAGAATGCCTTTGATTATCTGCCTCAGGTAATTTCTAAAAAAGCTGATGTCATCTACTTTGCAGGTTGCATGACTCAACTACAGCCTGCCGTAAAGAAATCGATGGTAGCCATATTGGACACTGCAGATGTTAATTATTGGTTTATGGACGAAGCTGGCAGCATTTGTTGCGGGCGTCCTCTGATGCTTTCAGGTAAGGAAACACAGGCCAGGGAAATCATGGCAAAGAACATTGCCATGATTAAAGCCAGCGGCGCCAAAACCCTTGTTACCTCCTGCCCTATTTGTTTTAAAGTTTTTAATGAAGAATACAAACTCAATATCGAAGTGCTGCATCACAGCCAATATTTACTTCGACTGGTGGAAGAGAAACAGATTACTTTTAACCGCTTGGATACTCGCGCCGTTTATCACGACCCATGTGAACTCGGACGTGGTTCCGGAATTTATGAGCAGCCCCGCGAATTATTGAACAAAATTTTACATTTAAATTCTTCAACTCAGGAGAAAGAAACTGCATTATGTTGCGGAGGTAGTTTAGCCAACCTCAAAATTGCAAACGACGAAAGGAAAAAGATTACTTTAAACGCAGTGCAAACACTTACTGTAAGTAATCCGGACGCATTGATAACCGGTTGCCCTCTGTGTAAGAAAACCTTTGCACTCTCGGCACCAGTCATTGTAATGGACATTGCAGAAGTACTTGCGAAATCTATGGTTCGAAAAGATCACCGTCAGGTAACCAGAGTGAAAATAAGACACGCTGTGCCTGAAGAAGTTGAAGCCGGTTAAGTTATTCCATGATCGAATTCAATATTTCCGTAATTCGAACCAGATCCGACTCATTATTAAATTTTCGCTGGTGGTTTTCCCGGAAAAGTTTTTTCATAGCCTCTTTACGCTCAGGAAAGAGTGCATACAGATTTTTTCGTTTGAATTTCTTAAATCCAATGGTTTTGTGATTCGAAAGCTGAAAATAATACACGAATGAAGGACCAAAAGATTTCCTGGAAACCTGTTTATTAAGTACATACTCTATTACTTCTCCCTGATAAACATATCGGCGAAAAGCATAAAGTGATAACTTATTTTGATACAGCATCTGGGCAAAAACCTGGATTGAGTCATTGCTAAATTCCTTTATAACTTTAATTTTATTGAAACAGATTTTAGGTATTTCCTTGAAATCCTTTAAACAAAAACCTTTGATAAAATAGTTATCCAGAAGAATCTCCCGGCTAAACTGAGGTAACAGTAACAATCCATCAATTCGTCCATTATACCGGATTTGTTGATCAACAGCAATATCTCCGTTTTCGAGAAAAATATCTCCTTTTACAAACGTCGGTGTATAAAATTCAGTGCCAATCATACCTGGCAATCTATGGTAAACCTGTCCCTTAAGCCTTGTTTCAAAGGATTCCGTTAATTCGTTATTACAGGGACATGGCTTGTTATCCTGCCCATAAGCCTCCATGACAAACACTAATAAACAGATAACCATTAAATATTTCATTCTTATAGTATTATATAAATAATATACACAAAAAATCTAGTAAATCGGCTTAAACCAGTCATTTGACAGTCTTG
>CAYZNC010000166.1:2778-11930 GCA_964478555.1 uncultured Bacteroidales bacterium
TCTATTTAACTTTAAAACTTGTATTTACATGTATAAAATTTCCCTCACTGGTAATACCTTCCACCGTAATTTCAAATGCTCCTTTTTCATCCGAAGCGGAAAATTCAAGTATTTTCTTTTCATTTGCCTTCAATATTAATAACGGGTCCCAATAAAGCAACTGACGAAAATCAGGAGTTTTACCAGTTTTAGCCACACTGGGCGTTTTCAGTATTGATTCGGGATGAAATGTAATATATTTGGTAAACAAGGCCGGCGACTCCCATACAATGTTGTTAATTTCCATTTTGTAGCTGAAAACCGCCAAAATTCCCTGGAGGAAAAGATTACCATCATACCTTTCAACAGCGACAGTTTCTATTTTTTTGATCTTTTCAGTTCCTAAATCTATAATCTGATTGATATTATTAATAGGAACACCATCTAAAAATATTTGGGGATCGTAGTTAAAAAAACGAGCATTATCCACATCTACCATCCTGGCCTCATACCTTTCGTCATGCTTTCTGGTTTTTAGATAAGGAAGAATCTCCCGCGAAATTTCCACAAAATCAGGCAAACTCACAAAATCTGAAGGATATATCGGATTTGTGACAGGCGGATACACCATCGGTGCAGCTCCCTGTAATGAAATCGCCTTAGTAACGTCTTGTTTTGTTTCAATCTTATAAATTTTCTGAACCTGAACGATACTTTGACTCTTGATCAGGTAGCTTTTGATCATGGAATCAGGAAATTGTTTTGAGGGTATAAAAGGTTCCTTAAGTTCATATTTATCGACAAGCTCTATCCGGCCGCTTTTAATATCCGGTAAATTCAGAATCAAATTTTTATTATTGTAGTAATCGTTAAGAATGAAACGAAAGATACCATCATAGTTGGTATACGTAAATTGCAGATTGGCAAAGGTATCGGGCGAAGAAAGAAAAACCTTAGCATCAGGAATAGTTTTCTGATTGTCGGTGCCTATAACACGACCTTCAAGCATGATTCCATTGATTTCAGGCAGGTGAAAACATGAATGAGGTTCCTTTGACTCAAAGGTATCCGCTTTAATTAATATTTTTTGCATATAATCAGACTTTAATGCCTTTTCATGCACTGAAACTGAAAGTTGGGCAACTTCGTTTTGCTTAATCCCAACAACGTCAAGGGATATTTTTATTTTCTCCTGTTTGAGGTAGATATTTTTTTCAGGTTTAATTGAAATCAGATGATTGTCATTTTCAGCCTGAAAAAAGCCAGCATTCGACTTTTGGAGGGTATCATAAGAGGCATCATAACGTTTTAATCTGGTTAGGTCCTGATCGAAACGGTTAGCAATAAGAATTTCTTTTGTAAAAAAAACACCTTCGCCTGCATTTCTCATGCAATTGGTATAAGATACAAGCTGATATTTTCCTGTACTTAAGGTATCCGGGAGATAGATACTTCCTGAAAACATATCATTCTCCAGCTTCAAACAAATTCCACTAATCATGGAGTTTTGTTCGTTTCTTAAAACAAGGTAAGCAAATTTACTGCCTGTCAATGAGTTTTGAATTGCATCATACCTGTAACACTTAAAAAATAGCTCCTCCCCTGCAATGTAAATATCTCTGTCGGTATGAAGATAAATTCTTTCACTGGACGATGTAGACTGTCCATTTGCAATATTTGCGGCAATAAACAATTGAAAAATAGTTAAATAACAAATGAATTTGTGCATAGTTTTTATTAATTAATCCAAAAGTAGGGAGGGCCTCCGTTCAAATACATCAGAAAACCATTACTTGAAGGTGGGGAATAATTTTGTATTTGATAAACCTTAATCTCCCCGGGCTTATTGGTATAAACATTTGTTCTTACGTATGATGCCTCAAAGAAACCTAAAGCCAATTTTTGCGGATTATTGAGGCATGTGATATTTCCTTTAAATTGGGTTGTAATGGGATCGAAAATCTTACCCTGTGCTGATAAAAGTAAATTGATATTCTTGTAATACTGATAGGTTTCATTGTTAAGCCGGTATTTTGAAACTTTTATGATACGGCTATTGACTGCGGCAAAAATCGTAGTATCTGTTGGAAAAACATTGGTTTTAAGTATAGCTGTATCTGGCTTTGCAATAATGATGGTGTCAAAAGTACCAATATGTATATGAACGGTGTCTCCAGGAACTACTGTTGTATCAACGAAAATTGCAGGGGCACGATGTTGTGTTACAGCGATTACTTTTGGTACAAAGCATATAACATGAGCTTGAATGTTCAAGGAAGTAGTGGTGTATTGCTCTCCGGTAAGGTTAACCAGATCATCGGTAGAACCTGCATTCCACCAATAGCTATTAACCGTTAAATCGGGTAAATCAGGATTCGGGTTTGGTTTACTTTGCGAAAAAGAGCTTTCGGTAGTTATTGTTGATTTGAACCTGAAGCGGGGCAAAACATCTCCGTTATTAGTGATGTCTGTCAACAAATCAATTCCTGCGGTAGTTATTTGATTATATCCACCAAAACCATCTGAAACCAGTATTGTTTTTGTAGTATTAGCAACATAAACGCTATCTTCAGATGTACTTGAAAGTATCTCTTGTGGAGAAGATTCATAGATATTACCGTCATCGGTTGCGATATGAAGCGTGTAAGTTCTACCTGGTATTCCAACCAGTTGAGTAGAATCAGTGAAGTACATTCCATTTTTAAATTCGGTAACAGTATAGTTGTTCCACAGGTTATCGGAAATTGATAATTTTGCACCGGTAACAAACTTATATCCCGCATTGGGGTTGTCGAAAGCCGAGGACATGGTTAACCTGATCCAATAGGTTTTAACCTCATTAGTGATAAGGCCATCTACCACAAGAGCATCCTGTGGTGCATTAATATTCGGATTATATACCTTAACACAGGACATACAAAGACTAAGAATCAAAATAAATAAAAATACAGGTTGTTTCATCTCCATAATGCTTAATTAAAAACTAAAGTTGTATGTGAGCGTGGGCAAAGGTCGGCCAATAATGTATAACTTATAAAGGTTATATTCACCACCATCTTTTTGATAAAATACCGAATAAGCATTTTTACGTCCATACAAGTTGATGATTGACAATGTCCAGCTTCCTTTCCATTTTCTTTTTAATCTTAATGTTTCGTCGAACGTAATGGAAACATCTAGTCTATGGTAATCGGGCAAACGGTATTTATTACGATCCGAATAGTAAATCAGCTCGTAACCACCTGACGGATATCTTAATTCAGGTAAAGTAACCGGTCTTCCTGTGTTGTATGTAAATGACCCAGAGAACCGCCATCTCCTCGATATATGATAATTTGCATTTAATACCACGTTATGTGGTTTATCATAATCTGATGGAAAATAACTATTGTTGTTTATTTGTTCCGAAGAGAAAGTACCGTTGGTTTTTTGCATGGATTGTGAATAAGTGTAACTAGCCCAACCTGTGAGTCTTCCGGTATTTTTCTTCACGTAAAGCTCAAACCCATAATTATAGCCCTTAGCATTAACAAGGTCCGTTTCAAGATGTGTATTGAGTAAAATTTGTGCTCCATTTTTATATTCAATAATATTTTTTAATGGCTTATAATATAACTCTATAGATGTTTCGATGGCATTCTTTTTAAAATTTCTGAAATAGCCAATTGCAAACTGGTTGCATTTTAAAGGAGGTGTGTATTGACCACTTAATTTCCAAACATCTGAAGGTGTCATTACAGAAGTGTTTGAAACTAAATTAATGTATTGATCTACATGAGTATACGACAATTTAATTGAACTTAAGTCGCTAATACTATACCGAATCGATATCCTGGGTTCAAAACCGGAATATTTTATAATGGTTTTATTGTTTTTGTAGGTGGTGCTGTCAATTATGTTATCAGACGATTTGGGCAATCCGGGTTGATACATGTAAACCGTACCTGGTCCCTTTAAATCATACCAACTGTAACGAAGCCCAACTTCACCGCTTAACTTAGATGAAATATTGATTTTATCGCTAACGTAAACGGCAAATTCATTAGCTTTTTCCTGCTGCACCGAAATAGGTTTTACCAGCGACTCCTGACCATAACGTAAAAGGTTTCCGGGTTTTATAGCGTAATGCACCCCACTGGCGCCAAAATCAATAACATGATTATCGAAAGGATGCCAGCTGAAATTCCATTTGGCATTGTTATACATCACCTGCGACTTAATCTGATATGATTCCGTGCGATCTAAGGTGTCTGTTTCATAAACATTATAATCATAGCGGCTTAGCCCTGTCATGAGGTTGGTTGAAAATTTCTGACTAAAAACATGACTCCAACGCACTGATGCCAGTGTACTTGCATATTGATAGTTCGTACTGTGGTTAAATGCAAACTTGTCATTACTGTAATACCCGAAAACAGTAAGCTTGTTATTGCTGTTAGGAGTGATGGTAAGAAGAGCATTCATGTCATAAAAGTTCGCTGAACTATTCATCAAATCTATATCGGGTATACTATGAAGCAGCCAGTTCGAATAGGTGGTACGTCCCCCAACTAAAAGACTTACTTTATTTTTGATGATGGGCAGCTCCATGGTTAACCGGCTGTTTATGAGCCCTATTCCCCCTCTGGCTTTAAATTTTTCAGTGTTGGTAGTACCTAAATGAATATCCATCAATGATGATGCACGTTCTCCATATTCCGCTGGGATACCGGCTTTCAGCATAGTAACACTGGTAACTCCATCGGGATTTAGAATTGAAGTTAAACCAAAAAGATGTGAAGAATTGAACAGTGGTACATCTTCAATGAGTATTAAATTCTGATCAGCACTTCCGCCCCGAACATTAAAACCGGTTCCGAATTCACCAATTGTTTGAATTCCGGGAAGAAGGATGACACTCTTTATAATATCGCTTTCGCCGAACGTAACTGGTAATTCCTTAATATCTTTTCTGCTTAACTGCAGAAGACTCATTTGAGTATTAACGATGTTATTATCATTACGTTCAGCCATAATGATAACTTCATTAAGTTTGATGGATTTTTCCATGATCTCAAAACTTGCCGAACCACTATTGTATAACTTTACTTTAAAGTGATCATCTTCATAACCAACATAGGAAAGTTTTAAATCGTAATCTCCAACTGGTAATGTAATCTTAAAATGTCCATTTTTATCGGTAACCGCATAAGTTCTGGTTTTATCAACATAAACTCCAGCCCCTTTTAGAGGTTCACCCGTTTTACCATCTAAAATAACTCCATTAATGGTGCCACGTGTGAACTTTCCGTATTCCAAAGAATTGCCAATAGTAATATAAGTATTGACATTTTTTATGGCAGTACTATCGTATGTTAAATTTGCCGGTACAAAAACGTATGAAGAAGAGTCGAATTGAATGGTTGTACAATTTCCCGCATTTTTTATCAGACTGATAACTTCACCCAGTGGGAGATCCAGTATGGTAGCATGAAAACGTTTATTTTTAAACCATTCGGGCTTATAATATAAGTCGATCGTATATTTCTGTTCCAAATAATTAACGACAGAATCAAATGGAATGAATGTGTCTTTTTTGTTTGTTTGAGAAAAGACTTTTGAAAAACACAGCAATAAGAAAATAAGGAAAAATAATTTCCTGGGATTTAAATGATTGGGCATTGCATGGGATTGACATTATTTTCAAATAAAATCATCGCTAAAACACAAATTCAGAATTACTAAAAAAAGTTACTGCTTAAAGCCCACAGTATTCGACAATAATAAGAAATGATTGGGACTTCAAAAATTAAAATCCATCATTGACATAATTTTGACGATAGAAAGGAGAATTTTATCTACCATTAGACTTAGTTACAAAATTATCTCTCCTACTAAACCACTTTGAATTTAAATAAGTTTAAATTTAAGCGTAGTTTTTCGATCAGGAGACCGAAAAACTACGCTTAAAAAGCAAAGAGCTCAATTTTTATAGTAATTAAAAGTTTAAACACTAGCTCGTTAGAAGCCAAAATACGCCTTTGCATTATTATAGCTTATATTTTCAACCATTTTTCCAATAAATTCGATCTCTGATGACGGTAATTCCCCGTTTTCAATATCACGACCCAACATATTGCAAAGGATTCGACGAAAATAGTCATGTCTTGGATAAGAAAGGAAACTGCGTGAGTCTGTTAACATTCCTACAAATCGGCTAAGTAATCCAAGATTTGAGAGTGCTGTAATCTGCTTCTCCATACCATCTTTTTGATCTAAAAACCACCAGCCTGAGCCAAATTGCATCATGCCCGGGAGACTTCCATCGTTATATGAATATGCAAGCGTTACTATCAACTCGTTATCTCTCGGATTGAGGTTATAAACGATTGTTTTGGTAAGCTTATTTTCCAAGGCTAAGCGATCGAAAAATTTAGACATTTCACGTGCAACTTCAAAATCGCCAATAGCATCGTAACCTGTATCGGGGCCAAGTTTACGGAACATTTTGGTATTATTGTTTCTAATAGCACCGATATGGAACTGTTGAGCCCAGCCTTTCGAATGATCCATTACCGCAAAATGATAAAGCATAGCACTTTTAAATTTAAGTATCTCTTCTTTATCAAGCCACTTACCTTTTCTTATTTTTAAAAATATCAAGGTAATTTCACTGTCTTTATATTCGCGGGCATAGAACGTTTCCAACCCATGATCAGAGGCACGACAGCCATTTTCTGCAAAATAATTCTGCCTCTTCTCCAAAGCTTCTAATAACACATGAAAGTTATCAATATTTAAGTTGGTAACTTTTTCCAATTCAGTGATATAATTATTATAGGTTTCTAAATTTTCAACGGCCATAGCTTTATCAGGTCTCCATGTTGGTAGAACCTTTATTTTTAAGTCGCTGGCTTTTATTTTCTTGTGGTATTCGAGAGAATCAATGGGATCGTCCGTGGTACAAACTACTTCTACGTTCATTTTCTTTAATATACCCTGCACACTATACTCAGGAGTTTTAAGCATAGCTGATGCTTCATCGTAAATCTCCTTGGCTGTATCCGAATTAAGTATTTTCTTTATTCCAAAAGGGCGTAGAAGTTCCATATGAGTCCAATGATAAAGAGGATTCCTCATGGTATAAGGAACTGTTTCAGCCCACTTTAAAAACTTATCATAATCACTGATTTTCCCTGTTATGGACTCTTCGTTTACGCCATTTGCACGCATTGCACGCCATTTATAATGGTCGCCTTCGAGCCAGATACGGGTTAAGTTGTCAAATTGACGATTTTCCGCAATGTCTTTGGGAGATAAATGACAGTGGTAATCGATAATAGGCATATTTTTTGCATGCCCGTTGTACAACTTCTGCGCTGTTGTGGTTTGTAGAATAAAATTATCATCTAAAAATTCACTCATTGCTAAAATTTTTAAATTAAATATTAGGTTTTAAATCATTTTCAAATATAAGGAACAATAATTTATTCCACGAAACATCAATTCTAATTCTATCTAATGGAATGTATAACAAATATTTTTCATCAGCTTTCGAAATTAACTTATTTTTTGCTTTTATAAAAATTGCCTTGTTGTATCTTTATAACCTAAAAATTTACAAAAATCATGTCTTATAACCACTGAGTTGGTGTCTAACTAATAGATAAACTTAATTCCAAATTTAAAAACTATTATGATGAAAATTTCATTTGATGATTTAAAAGGCAAAGTGTGCGTTCTTACAGGTGGCGCTGGTGTAATCGGGGCCTCCATTGCCAAGGCTCTTGCATCCGCTGGTGTTAAAACTGCCATTCTGGATTTAAATAAGGAAGCTGCTGAAAAGATGGCTGCTGAAATTGAAAAGGAATTCAACGTTACAACGATAGGAGTAGTTGCAAATGTGCTTGACAAAGACTCTCTGATAGCTGCTAAAGAAGTAATTAATAGCAAGCTTGGCAAAATTGATATTCTGATCAATGGGGCAGGTGGTAACTCACCGGCCGCTACAACACAGCTAGAGCAAATGGAAAAGAATAGTGTAGGAGAATTGGAAAAAACATTTTATGGCTTAGGCATGGAAGGTTTCCAAAAAGTATATGATCTTAACTTTAAAGGCACGCTTCTGCCAACAATGGTATTTACAATTGATATGCTTCATGCAGGTAAAGGATCGGTACTGAATATATCTTCCATGAATTCTTTCCGCCCGCTTACCAAAATTCCAGCTTATTCGGCAGCTAAAGCTTCTATTAATAACTTTACCCAATGGCTTTCCGTTCATTTAGCCAAAACCGGTATCCGTGTTAATGCCGTTGCTCCTGGCTTTTTTCTGACAAATCAAAACCGTTTCCTGCTTACCGATGAAAAAACCGGTGAAGCCACAGCACGTGGGAAAAAAATAATATCCAATACACCCATGGGCAAATATGGTGAGCCAGAAGATCTGAATGGTGCTATCTTATATTTGCTTTCAGACATATCCAGCTTTGTAACTGGCATCATTATCCCTATTGATGGAGGATATAGCGCCTTTGGCGGAGTATAAATCAATGAACAATTGGCAATGAGAAATGAACAATTATCTATCATTAATAGTGTAATTGTTCACTACTCATTGTTCACTGTTCATTGTTAATTGCTAATTATGGATCCCAGGAAAAAACTAGTTGATTTAAAGCCTGTAAAGGACTTCTTTATTGGCATTGATTCCGATGGTTGTGTTTTTGACACCATGGAAATCAAGCATAAAGAATGTTTTTGCCCAAACTTTATCAAATATTTCGACCTTCGGACAACGGAAAAATACGCCCGCGAAACCTGGGAATTTGTAAACCTTAATTCAATAAATCGTGGTTGTAACCGTTTTGATGCTGTAATTCATTCTTTGGATCTTCTTTTGGAACGAAGAGAATTTAAAGCTATCAACAACAATATTTATGATATCAAAGAACTAAAAGAATGGCTTAAGATTGAGAACTCGCTGGGTAATGGGGCTTTGGAAAAATACATGGACTTACACCCAACACCATTTCTCAGAACCTTATTATACTGGTCGGAGGCTGTGAACAAAAGCATTGAGGATATAGCTTTTTCTATACCGCCTTTCCCCTTTGTAAAAGAATCCCTTCCTAAGATGTCAAAAAAAGCTGATATGATTGTGGTTTCACAGGCTCCTTTAGACACCCTTATGC
>CAYZNC010000166.1:11940-12890 GCA_964478555.1 uncultured Bacteroidales bacterium
GGAAGAAAATAACATTAACGGGTATGTTAGAACCATTGCCAGCCAGGAATTGGGAACTAAAACTGACCAATTAAAATGTGCTGCAATAGGTAAATACAAAGCTGATCATATATTGATGATCGGGGACGCACCTGGCGACTTTATTGCAGCAAAATCAAACGGTGTCCTTTTTTATCCTATAAATCCGGGACATGAAAGTGTTTCCTGGGAACGTTTTTATGAAGTAGCAATGGATCATTTTTTTAATGGTACCTTCAAAGGTGAGTATGAAGATATGCTCCTTGAAGAATTCAAAAGTTACCTTCAAGAAATACCACCCTGGAAAAAATAAAAATAATTAACATTTTGTTGTTCCCGGTGTTAATCAATTCATTTGGAACACAAAGAAAAAAACAAAAGTATGCTATATTTTTCTCGTGGATCAAAAACTGATGATCTCAATACAAATGATCTGAGACAGGGTTTATTCCTTGCACTCGAAAAACTGGGACAAAGAAAGAAAATTCTTGCCCTGCCTCCCGATTTTACTCGTTTTCACTCCTTTGCAGGTGTGCTAACTGAGATGACATGGGAGTACTATAAGGAACGACTTACAGATGTTTTGCCCGCTCTGGGCACACATGTTCCCATGAGTGATGAACAAATTTCCAAAATGTTTGGAAAAGTACCCAAAAATCTATTCAGACCTCACGATTGGCGAAACGATATAGTTACTGTTGGAGAAGTACCTGCAGAATACGTTCATCAGGTGTCCGAAGGACGAGTTTCCTATCCATGGCCTGCACAGGTAAATAAGCTACTAATAAATGGCGGATTCGACCTAATTTTATCGATTGGTCAGGTTGTACCTCACGAAGTTATAGGTATGGCCAATTACAACAAAAATATTTTTGTAGGAACCGGTGGTGTAGAAGGTATTAACAAAAGCCATTTTCTGGGTGCTGCATATG
>CAYZNC010000167.1:0-7309 GCA_964478555.1 uncultured Bacteroidales bacterium
TCCAAAACGTATGTCCAGTTTATCACTTTCATTGTTATAATTTATTCGCTTGTTTTGCCATCAAACTTTTCATCCATTTTTTCGGCATCTTCTTTTGTATTCCTGATAGTGCCATCCTGATGATTAGGCGGGCCATATAGGGTGTACATTTTTAATTCGTTGGCACCTAAATTTATAACATTATGCTTAGCTCCGGCTGGTACAACGATTACGTCACCCTCTTTCACCTCATAATCATTTCCATCAATAACACATTTCCCTAATCCACTTTCAAACCTGAAAAATTGGTCATTATCGGGATGTATTTCCGCTCCGATATCTTCACCAACTTTAAGACTCATGAGTACTAATTGAAGATGTTTACCGGTATATAATACCTTTCGGAAATTTTTATTCTTCAATGTATCTTTTTCGATGTTGCTTTTAAATCCTTTCATAATAGGTTTTATTAAATTTTCAAATTATAGTACCTCTTTCAAATGTTTATAATTGGACGAAATCATATTAAAGACCTCATCCATTCGGCCGCTTATCATCATTCTGCCCATATATAATGCATAACCTTCCATCTGATCAAATTCCAGCTTGGGAGGCATGGCGAGTGCATTCGGATCGGTCCATATCGAAACCAATACAGGTCCATCCAGTTGAAACGCTTTCTCTAATCCAGCTTTTACTTTATCAGGTTCGTTAATGGTGATACCTGTCATTCCCATTACTTCTGCAATTTTTGCGAAGTCTGGGTTCAGCAAATCAGTCTCCAAATCGGGAATCCCAGCCACTTCCATTTCTAATTTTACCATGCCCAGGGAACGATTATTAAAAACAATGACCTTCACAGGCAATTTATATTGAACAATGGTCATCAAATCGCCCAGCATCATCGAGAGTCCTCCATCGCCACAAAAGGCAATCACTTGTTGACCGGGGCGGGCGAGAGCGGCACCAATAGCCTGAGGCATAGCATTTGCCATAGAACCATGATTGAATGACCCCAGCATTTTGCGCTGACCAGTACCCTCAATGTAACGAGCTGCCCACACGCAACACATTCCGGTATCTATTGTAAATATGGCATCCTTGTCAGCTAACTCATTTATTACAGATGCCACAAATTCAGGATGAATGGCATTTGGCTTTCCGGTATCTTCAACATAAATCAGTAAATTCTTTTTTACTTCTTTATAAAACTCCATTTGCTGATTGAGAAATGTGGCATCTTCCTTCGTTTTTATCATAGGCATGAGCGCTTGCAAGGTATTTTTCACGTCGCCACAAAGTCCCAGACTAAGTTTAGCCCTTCGCCCAAGGTTTTCGGGTTTAATGTCAATCTGCACGATTTTATTTTGAATGGGCATGAAGGGTGTATAAGGAAAATCAGTGCCTAGTAATACCAGCAATTCACATTCGTGCATGCTACGGTAAGCCGATGGGATACCCAGTAAGCCTGTAAGACCCACTTCGTAAGGATTATCGTACTGAATCGCCATCTTTGCTTTATAAGAATAAGCCACCGGAGCCTTTAACTTCTCGGCCAACTGAATAATTTCTAAATGTGCTTCTGTCGCACCCAATCCACAATAAATAGTGACCTTTTTATGCGTGTTTAACAGTTCTGCCAGTTGCAACAACTCATCTTCCGATGGCTTAACTATGGGCTGGTTTCGGAAAAGTGTGGTAGTTGTTTCAGCTGCTATGGCTGGAAGGCTTGTAATATCGCCTGGTAATCCAATTACAGCTACTCCTTTTTTATGCAAGGCATGCTGAAGGGCAGCCTGTAACATGCGCGGCAGTTGTGCTGGAGCGGTGGCCACCTGATTGTAGCAACTGCAATCGTCAAAAAGTTTGATTGTATTTGTCTCCTGAAAATAATCGGTCCCAAATTCTTTGGTAGGAATAGTTGAAGCAATAGCCAACACGGAAGCCGATGAACGGTGTGCATCATATAATCCATTTAATAGGTGTACGTGTCCGGGGCCACTGCTACCAGCACAACAAGCCAGTCCATTTAACTGAGCCTCTGCTCCGGCAGCGAATGCAGCAGTTTCTTCGTGCCGTACATGGATCCATTTAATTTTGCCATTACGGTGTACAGCTGCATTTATGTGGTTGAGACTATCGCCTGTTACCGCATAAATTCTTTGGATGCCTGCTTCAACTAATGTTTCCACAAGTTGATCCGATACATTTTTGTGCATAGAATTTATTTCTAAAATTACTCCTGCTGATTATGCTGTAATATCTCCAACAAAACTCTAGCAGCGGCTTCTGATGATGCCGGATTTTGACCAGTGATTAATAACCCATCGTTTTTTACATAAGAACTCCAATCATCTCCTTTACTATAAAGTGCGCCCAATTTTTTTAGCTCGTCTTCTAATAAAAAGGGAACTACGTTAGTTAATTTAACTGCTGTTTCTTCTGAATCTGAAAATCCTGTTATCTCTTTGCCCTTTACTAAAGGTTCGCCATTAGGAGCTTTAACTTTAATTAAAGCGGCAGGGGCATGACATACAAATGCCACAGGCTTGTTGTTCTTATAAAACTCTTCAATTAAAGAGATAGATATTGGATCGGTTGCCAAATCCCATAATGGGCCATGGCCACCGGGATAAAAAACTGCATCATAATCTGCCTGATTTACTTCACTTAATATCTTTGTATGGGCAACTTTATCTATTGCTTCATTATCACTATAAAATCTTTTCGTGGCAGGAGTTTGCGCATCAGGAGATTCACTTTTAGGGTCAACCGGTGGCTGACCACCTTTTGGAGAGGCGATGGTTAATTCAGCTCCCGCATCTGCTAAAACATAATAGGGTGTTGCAAACTCTTCAATCCAGAAACCGGTTTTTTCACCGGTATTTCCCAAATCGCTGTGGGAGGTTAGCACCATTAATACTTTCATTATTTTTTTTTTAGACTTTAACAATCATTTTTCCTTCATTTTTTCCAGAAAACAGGTCAATAAATGCTTGTGGAATATTATCAAACCCGTTAATAATAGTTTCAGCATAGGTGAGCTTTCCTTCCTTTAACCAAATAATTAATTGTTTCAATGCTGCGGGAAATTTTGCTGAAAAGTCACCAACAATAAAACCCCTCATGGTTGCACTTTTGCTTAAAATGATAGGTTGGATGCGAGGCCCCACAGGTACCTTTGTATCATTGTAAAGGGATATGTAACCACAAACCGGCAATCTGGCATGTTTGTTAATGTTCGTCAAAACAGCGTCAGAAATCTCGCCACCAACATTGTCAAAATAAATATCAACTCCATTTGGGCAAGCATTTTGGATTGCTTCGCTCAAATCAGGCGTAGTTTTATAATTGATGGCATTATCAAATTTGAATTTTGACTTAAGCAGTTCCGCTTTTTCATCCGAACCGGTTATGCCCACCACGTTGCAGCCCATAATTTTTCCTATTTGTCCTACCACACTTCCCACCGCTCCTGCGGCTGCTGAAACTACCAATGTTTCCCCAGCTTTTGGAATTCCAATTTCCGTTAAGCCCAAAAAAGCCGTAAGTCCCGTCATTCCTAAAATTCCAAGATAAGGTGATAATTCAGAAACTTTTGCATCCAGCCTATTTAAACCTATACCATTCGAAACCTGATATTCTTTCCATTCCAAATTTCCTGAAACGAAAGCTCCTTTTTTTAATTCAGCATGTGTAGAGTCTATAACTTCGGCTATTATTCCCGATTGTATAGGTTTATCTATTTCAAATGATGGAACATACGATTCGGAATCGTTCATTCTCCCACGCAAATAAGGGTCAACGGAAACGTATAAAGTCTTTAATAAAACATAACCGGTTGGAGGAACAGGAGTAGCGTCGGTGGTAAACTTAAAATCATTTAAAGTTGGTTTACCAATTGGTCTTTTATTTAGCAAGATTACTTTATTCATAGAATTGCTTTTTATTGACCTAACCCAATTTGATTCATATACGATTGGTTATCCCAGAATAGGTACTCTTCAATCATCACACCGTCTTTCCAAATACCAACTGTACACATGGGAAGTTTAAATGACTTGCCTGTTGGTTTAATGAATTTCCCTTTACCGATAGGCATAGGTGCGGTAAAAGTTCCGGTCATAACACCTATAACGCATGTCATATTGTTTGAACCAAAACGAATGGGGTGTTGCTTAATGCTTGTGTTAGGGGCATATACAAACATAGCTTTCAAATCGGCGATGTGTCTTTCAATACCCATTGTGAAATGTCCATCAGGCCAGTTTACTTTAATATCTTTGGAATGACTTTCATGTAATCGTGTCCATTGCTGATTAGTGAAGACAGTGTAGTCCAGCGTATCAAATGTTACAAGATTTTTTGCAATCATTTCATTGCCTTTGGTGAGTTCTGTGATTTGATTTCGAAGTGAATCAATACCTGACTGACTCAATGACCCATTTCCGCTATTGTTTGTGCAACTCGTGAACGTTGACATTACCGCAACTGCTGACAAAACTGTAAGTGATTTGAAAATTAGAGATAATTTTTTCATTTTATTGGTTTAGGATTTAAAATGTAAAGGTCATTCCTTTATGCTGGATAGTGTTACATAACTTTGGGCAAGAGTTACAATATTCACACATTAAGCGAATTCAATTTGCTTGGAGTAAATCACTTGGATGGTTGTAATTTATTTTAGTTAAAATTATTGCTGTTATGCAAATTACTGTACATCAGAATAGTAACTATAATTGGGTCGGTATAAATCTGTGCGTAATGAAAGCCGCAGGGCGTATTAATAGTAGGTAATTAATATAAGGAATGCAGGAGGGTACCACATGATTTTTGCAATCCAAGGACCGTGCTATCGAGGTCTAGTTATGTCAAGGTTTCGATCCTTGTCAGAGTTATGCTACTGGAAGGCTATGTACGCTTACTAAGATATCAATTTATTACGCCAATAACTGTTTAACACTTATAGATAATTGATTGTCAACCAGAGGTTTCATAAAGTAGCCAGCTACGCCTAAATCCGTACAGGTTTTTTTAGTTTTATCATTTTCAATAGCTGTGAGAATAATGATAGGAACCGAGGCATTTACTTTTTTCATTATTTTTAACGTTTCGATTCCACCCATGTTTGGCATCATAATGTCTAATATAACCAAATCGGGACAAAGTTTTTCAAATTTATCTACCGCTTCTTTTCCGTCACAGGCATCTATAAAATTGATATCATTTTCAACGGTTATAAGTGCTTTAACAAGTTCGATGTTAAATTCAGAATCATCCACGATTAATACTTTTTTCTCCAATGATTTATCCATTTTCTTTGTTTAAAATTAAGATTCTTGTAACCAATACGTTGAAAACTTTCATTTAATTGTTTTACATAGGTTAATTTACAAAAAAATTAATACAGTTCAATTCTAAAAGCATTAAAATTGATATTTGTTTAAAATCATTCTTATTTAGTTAATTTATCTGTCTTTTTAGTACACTTCAATTAACCCTGGATTTTCACCGGTAATGCAACGGCCGCCTTGAGGAGTAACAATAAATGTGTTTTCGATACCAACCATTCCAACATTTTTTATTCCTTTTTTGGGTTCCAGGGCAAATACCATACCTTCTTTTATAGGCTCGTCAAATCCCTGGGCGATTACCGGTAGTTCGTCAATGGTTAGACCAATGCCATGGCCCAGGAATTTTACCTGCCGGTTGCCATATCCCATAAAGTTTTCAAGAAAATAAGGTGATAGGTTATCGAGAATGGTGTTATAAATAGTGGAGGGGATTGCACCTGGTTTCAGTAAAGCAGCAATTTCGTTCTGTATCTCTACACATTTGTAGTGGCTTGCTTTTGCATCCTCCTGAATTGATTTGCCAAACATGTAAGTAGTGGTTTTGTCTGTGTGATAGCCCTCAACTCCGCAACCGATATCAACAAACACCAAATCACCTTTTTTGAGCTTGCGTTCCCGGCTACCTAGCATTGGTACAGCAGGGCTCATTCCGTAGTTACCACCAGGACCGTTAAAACTGGTTGGGTAAATGGCACTTTCTCCGAAAGCGATATGTCCCAATACCATTTCTGTATCAAACATGCTGAAACGTGATGTTCCCTGATGGCCTTCCTCAATCATCGTTGCATAAAGTTTTCCGGCGAAATCGGCCTCGCTAATGCCTTCTTTAAGCATTTCAGGGACTCGTACCTCTAAAATCCGCTTATGTATGAGTCCCGACCGTTCCATGATGGCCAATTCAAATGAACTTTTTAAGGCTCGTATGGCAGCTATTTGTGCATCAAGAGACTTAACATTGGCGAATGGGAAATATTTTTGAAATCGCTGATACAATGCAAGGGGTACTGTTTCAGTTTCCAGATAAATAGTTTCAGGGAGTTTTGTAATATTTTCTGCGGCATCGCGAAAGCTACCCATAGGTTTAATAGGCGAAAAGAGCGATTCATCCAGAGCCCTTTCGAAGCTTCTTCGTACCCAAAATACAGGTTCCTCGTTTCGGGGAATTAACAACATGCCTTCCTGCATGGTGCCGGTTAAATAATATAGGTTTATTTTGCTGAATATTACCGATAGCTGCCATTCGGGATTTGTTGAATTCATTTGTTCTTTAAAGCGTGCCATGCGTGACTGCAGTTCGGAAAAGGGGACCTGATGTTGGGGTGTCATAATTTAAAATAATTTATGGTCAAATACATGTTATCCACTTTAATAACAATAATCAGACATAAAGCGGAAACGAAGATTCAAAAGTAAACAGCTAATCAGGAATGTCAAAGGAAAAGGGGAAAAAGTTAATGGCTTTTCTTGGGTTAGGCCAAAAAGTCTACAAAACTTTTTCTGTGTTCGTTTAAATAATTTTATAGAATGCACTTTTTCGGGTATAGTCAGATTAATCCCAACCGATATTTTTGACAATAAATAATTCTAAATTTTAACCGCTATGAACCAATCAAATTTTTTACATGACAAACTTCAAAAATCAAGCTGTAATTTTCTGAAAAGATTCAATCTGATTCTGATCCTGCTTATGATGGTATCCTTTAATATTTTTTGTCAGGATATTATTGTACTAAAAAATGGGACTGAAATACAATCCAAAGTATTGGAAATAACCACAAGTGAAATCAAATACAAGAAATTTAATAATTTGGACGGTCCTGTAATTTCTATTTTTAAGTCTGAAGTATCGGTAGTTAAATATCAGAACGGCACACAGGAAGTTCTCAGTTCAACCTCCTCAAATACTTCATCAAGCTCCACATCATCAAGCTCCACATCAAATAGTGGAACCTCGAAGAAAAAGAAATATGTTGATG
>CAYZNC010000167.1:7409-12864 GCA_964478555.1 uncultured Bacteroidales bacterium
TCATCAAGCTCCACATCAAATAGTGGAACCTCGAAGAAAAAGAAATATGTTGATGATAAGCCTAACAGGTTTGGTATTTATGCTGATCCACTTGGCTTTGTTCAATTTGGACCTTTTGTTGGTATGGAATTGACACTGGGTGGACATCTTATTCTTGATGCACATGTCAGATTTTCAGGACTTGGATTATTAATGTATGTTGTAACTGCTGATGATAATGATGGTATGCCAAAACAAATAACAGGTGTAGGTATAGGTGGGCAAGTTAAGGTATTATTTCCTTCAAGGATAGGTGGTTTTTACCTGGGTGTTCTTTTAGAAGATGGCTTGCAAAAACAGTATTTTGCAAATGACAAATCATGGGCGTGGGTTAGTGAGGCTAACTACATTGCAGTGGCTCCAACTCTTGGGTATAAGTTCCGTTTCCACGGCGGATTTTTCATGAATACCGGTGCTACGTTCGGTGCAGCTTTTGTTGGCAAAGACCAATGGCATCATACAAAAAATTATAATGGGGATTCTTCCATTCACATTAACGACCCTCACGTACAGCCTTTTGGTATGGTAAATCTTGGTTTTGGGGTTGAATTTTAAATAAAAAAACTATGAAAAAAATCGCAGTTCTTTTAGCCTTATTTGTGGTCATGCATTTCGAAAATATGAATGCACAGAAAACCATAACTGACGAAGCGGGAGCCTTTAGCATCAACCTTCCTTCAAATTGGATGAACACTTCCTCAAAGAATGTTTGGGTTACTGTTTATGTTTTCAACGATTCTATTGGCACTGATCAATTAATGGTGATTTATTCAAAGAATGGTAAAAATCTGAAGGATGCTTATAAAGTGAATAAGAAAGCACAGGCGGACTTAAAGAATTTTAAACTGGTTGAAGAAGGCGATAGTCAAATTAATGGAGAACCTTGTAAATGGATGTTATACACATTTAATGGGAAAGATGGAACCGCTGTTAAAGGAAAGCAATATACCCTTGTAAAATCAGGAAAAGGTTTCATTGTACAGTATATACTGCTGGAACCTAAATTTGATACAAGTAAAGAAGGTTTCGAAAAAATAATTACGACGATCAAGCTTCTTTAAATATTACAAAAATTGTAGAGAGCTTCCCCGTTAGTCTGCCAGTTAGTGGATTAGCGGGGTTGTTGTTTTTAGAATTACTCAAGAGGTTGTTGAAAAGGCGACTCTGACAGTCAGCCAGCTAGTGGATCTGTCAAGTCAGATGCAATGCGCTGGATTTTAACCTTTCAGGCTCTGCAAGGACCTGACTGAGTTGAACAGAGAACCTCCTTTTTTAGGCATTACTAAAACTTAAAAAGATTTTTCTTGGTAAAAGGACTTTTCAAAATTGATTTAAATGAGCTTTTCTCCTTTTGGCTTAAACTTTTCCTAAAAAAGTGAAACACTTTGTCAATTTTTCGTATAATACAATCTAAATAACAAGTTATTGTCATTATAAACCCTCTTATTGACCAACTAACTAATTGATATCCAAATGAAAAAAAGCATCCTCTTTTTAACGATGAGCATGTTTTCATTCTTCGCTCTGGCTCAAACTCATCCTATCCTTATTACGCAAGCAGAATTAACATCCTTAGCTGGCAGTTCAGATTGGACGAGCATAAGTCAATTCTGTTCTACCAATCTTAACACCGTGATAGGACCGGGTTATGCCGGGTGGGATTTGCGCACGGCTATTGAGAATTATTCGAAAGCATACAGGATTCTAAAAACCTCAGATCCAACTACTGCGGCTAAATATTCGAAGAAAACAATCGCTTTAATGAAGTGCATGGCAAGGGATCACAATTTTGGTGGCCCTCATGATACCTATGGTTATTCTATAAATGCTCAATTTATTGGCTTCGCCAACGGCAACCAAACAGCCTTTACCTTGCCTTTTGCCCAGTTAGCAGGCTCGGCCGTTCAGGTAATTCTTGCCGATACACAGCAGGTGGCATACACCTATAGTAGTAATAAAATACCCGTAAACCGTTTCGACCCCATTTTAAAAATCAGTAATACCAACGGAGGTACTAGCGATTATTCCACTGCCGATTACCGATTGGCATTCAGGGATGGATTGGATATCTACATCTTACTCTGGGCAGGAACCAATCATCCGGCAAATGGAGCTAATTATTATGTAACCTATTACAATGATGGCGATGCAACCCAGCCCGCTGCGAATTATACTATTTCGGGTACAACGCTTACTTTTAAAACTGCACCTTTGGGGAAAGCGGTATTTGTGCAGATGCTGGGTGCTGATTACGAACAAACAGGAAATCGTATGGGCGGGGTTAATTCGGTACAACCCGATGGGCCTGGCTATCAGATGAGAACATACAACCCGGGTTTGGCTTTTGGTTTTGATCTTTTATACGATTCACCTGACCTCACTTCGGCGCTGAAAGATGAATTCGTAAAAGTATTGAACGACCAGATCGATTGGTATACGCAATACGGATATGAAAATGACGGAGACCTGGGCAATTACTTTATCCGTGGGTTGTACACGGGTACCATGTTTACAGCTTATGGAACGGACGGTGTTAACCCAAATACCGCCACTCTAAAAAGTCAAACCAAAACATATACCGACCGGATTGTAAGCAAACTCACAACCAAACTACCTGGGGGGTATGGCCCTCAAGGGCAATATGCCAATGGAACTACAACTGATGTGCTTCAAACCTTTACCATTTACAAGAACGTAACAGGAGAAGATCTGTTATCGAAGTTGGAATGGACCAATAATGTTATGGCCGCAATCATACATGGTACGAAACCTGATCGAAAGACCTTTTATGATGGTGGCGATTGGACCGATTTGCCCGCAACACCATTGACCAGTGCAGTTCAGTCTTTCCTGCAATATTTGCCTAATCATACAAGTGCTCCATATGCAAGGCAGTTGTTGAAGGATGTGGGTGAAATCGTACCTCCGGGAACCATAACAGATTATAAAACTTCATTCCCTTTGGCTTTTTTAGGAAAAGTTTCCGGTCCGGTTTACGCGCGTTCAAGTTGGAACACCGATGCCGTATGGACAAGCTTCAGCGCAGGAGAAGTTTTTATGGACCACATGCACCTCGACCAGGGACATTTTACCATACAAAAGGGCGCTGATTATTTACTTATAGATGGTGGCGAATATAGCGATTATCATACGGACCCTTTTCATAATACCGTTTTAATCGACGATCGAGGCGCCGGTGATTTATCTACCTATCCTCCAGGACAAGGTTTTTGGGGAGATACAAAAACCCGCATCATCAAATATGAAAATGTAACTTCCTACACATATGGTATGGCCGACATCACAAGTGATTATACCAATAATTTTGGCACTAACTCCGTAAAACAGGCTTTGAGAACCTTTTTATTCATCAGGCCTCAATTGGTGATTATCCACGATAAATTAAATACGGCAAATGTAAAAGTTAAAAAAATATTTAACTGTAATTTTTCCGCAGTTCCAACGCTTTCCGGTGGGATATACACCGTTACCAAGGGCAGTAGTAAGTTATTTTACAAACCTGTAGTGCCGGTAAGTGCGACCCCTGTATTGACAGCCATTACCGGTAAGAATGCCAATTACAGAAATTGTCAGATAACCGTAAGCGGCCAGGCCAGTAACAATTTCTTAAATGTTTTTGAAGCAGTTCCTTCGACCACCGCAACCATGACTCCTTTAAGTTATATCAACATTACAAATATGGAAGGCTTGGAAATAGCGGGGTCAAGCGTTTGGATTACCCTTTTTTCAAAAATGGATACCATTATCGACACGACGCCTTTGTCGTACACATTTACCAAAACAGGAGCACATAACCACCTTGTAGCAGATGTAAAAAGGAACTATGAGTATGAGGTTACGGTTCAAACAGGGAGCAGTAAGCCTTTGGATAAGCAGAAATTCATTTCTTCTCCTCAGGGAGTCTTATTCTTTTCTTTTAATGCAACCGCTACGGGTACAGTTAACATCACCAAAGTGGGAGAGGCATCTTTAGCTATCGATGAAGCAAAAGTAACTAATAGTAATAGCGCTTACGCTGCCAATGGCCAACTTTATGTTCATTGGTATTCACAAACTTCAACCTCTTTGGATTGTAAAATATATACTGTAAATGGCCAGTTAATAGCAGGGTTTACTCATCCAGTGAGTGCAGGGGCGAACTATATAACACACGACTTGTCATCATTACCTGCGGCAATATACATTGTTAGAATGAGGGATAATGATAGGAGTTATGGGTTTAAAATTGTAAAGTAGAAAACTTTGAAAAAGGGAATAAGAAGTGTAACCGAAAGCTATTAACCCTGTTTAAACTGATAATGTTTTATTTTTGGTAAAAAATTGTTTACCAATAGTATATTTTTATTATTATTTCAATAATTTTATACTAACTAATGAGTACAAAACAATGGAATCTAACGAAAAACTTAAATCATTTGATGATCAAAAACTCATCGACATTGTTAGGAATTACAGGCAATACGGATATAGCGAGGGCATTAGAAACGCAGCAATAAGTATTTTAGAATCCCGTGGTATTGATTTGGACGTTCTTCAATTAAAGGGTGGTTTGGTGAATTCGACTTACGATGCTGCAAAACAAGAGTATGATGCTTTTGAGAGCGCTTCAAAATTTGCACTTGTATTCTACGTATTAATGTTAACCTTTAGAATTCTTACTTCGCTGGCAAAAGACAACGAAGGTTTACAACTTGTTTTTGTTATTTTATTTTGGCTTTCTTTCATTACCTATATTATTTTCCTTATAAAATCTTTTATCAATCAATCACAATACTATAAATTGATTGGTAAAAAGGATAATCAATTAATTCCCGCACTATATTTTACCTTTGGTGTGTTACTTTATGTAGTTATGTATTTTGTGTTCAGAAAGCAGATACGAAGCGAGATGAATGAAATAAGATAAAGAAACCCGATTGATAAGTAAATCGAATTAATTCTCAGGGATTTGAAAGAAGGGCAAATATGCCATAATGAAATACTAAAACCTTCGTACCACACGCGTTCGGAAACGCGCGTGAGCGCAGCCAGATGAACCCCCAAACATCTATTTTAGAAATTAAATATGAAAGATTTCGTACCACACACGTTCGGAAACGCGCGTGAGCAAAAAGCATAATTTCAGATTATAAAACTTAAGTCAACCCCGCCTCATGCTTCCTTATCTGACAGCATAGGGTTGCCTCTTTTGCACAATTGAAAGGCCAGACCCCACGGGTCGCGCATCATGATTAAAAGCGTACCGTCATCTCCCCTTACTTCAGAATGAAAGTTTGCACCACATGCAAGTAGTCTGATTTTGTCACTTTCAGGGGATTCAGAAACGAAAGCAAGGTGTAAAAGAAGCGGGTTCATGTTTTGGTAGGGTGGAATTTCGTTCGGCGGATTGATATAT
>CAYZNC010000168.1:0-12859 GCA_964478555.1 uncultured Bacteroidales bacterium
TTCGATGAAGCAATAGTCAGTCGAATACAAATAGTCCTCATAGCCAAAATCGAAAAGTTCCTCGATTTTATTTATTCTATAGAAATCGAAATGATAGACATTCCGGTTATCAGTGGTATGGTATTCGTTAACTATTGCAAAAGTCGGGCTTGTAACCACCTCCACCACACCCAGCTGACGGCAAATTTCTTTAATAAAGGTGGTTTTACCAACTCCCATATCGCCATAAAAAGCAATTTGCCTTTGATCCCCTGTCTCTTTTAAGAAGGAGACAGCAACTTTTGGCAAATCTTCTAATGTAGAAAGTGTCAGTTTCATATTCCTGTTCGAAAGTTTACAAAATTATATAAAAAATATTTAATCGTCCCTTCGACTCCGCTCAGGGACCACCTTCGACTACAGTGCCTCCGGTCGTTGAGCGGAGTCGAAACGACATTTAAATCGCAGAAATCGCTCAGAGTCACACTATACGGTTCAAAGTTATATGGGATTTATCTTAGCTCCGAATGCCAAATCGCCGGCATCGCCCAACCCGGGAACGATGTATGATTTTACGGTTAATTCGTCATCCACTGCACCTACCCAAATACTTAATTTTTGATTAGGCAATTTCTTTTTTATATAGCTTAACCCTTCTTTGCTTGCAATGAGGGCCACGATATGTGTATGTTGAGGAGTGCCTTTATTGATCAGCGCCCTATAGGCAAGTTCCATCGATGAACCTGAAGCAATGACTGCATCTGCCAAAATCACTATTTTATTCTTAACATCAGGGCAGGACATGTATTCAATGTTAATACTAAAAGTTCCTTCCTTATCGTAAATGCGGTTAGCGGTGATAAACCCATTGGGGGATTTATCAAAAATATTTAAAATGCCCTGATGAATAGGTAATCCCGCTCTCAGAATGGAGGTTATCACAGGGATCTCAGCGGGCACATTTTCATCGGCGATGCCAAGTGGCGTCTGAATTTGCTTATTTTCGTAAGGAAGCGTTTTGCTTATTTCGTAAGCTATAATCTCACCCATACGTTCTAAGTTTTTTCTAAAACGCATGCTGTCCTGTTGAACCTGCTGATCGCGGATTTCGGCCAGATACTGGTTAAAAACGGAAGTCGATTTATTAATGATGGTAATCATTGCATATCAGTTTAATGGCCTTGTAAATATCAAAATTCTTATTACTGGTGTTGCTAGTTACTGGTTCCGGGTTACAGATAAGACATTCAACCACATCAGTTTGTTTAAATGATACCCTCATCTGCAAAGCTAAAATAATTACCGTCAGTAACAATAATATGATCGAGCAGACTTATATCCATGAGTTTTCCTGATTCTTTTATTTTTTTAGTGATTGATATATCAGCCTCCGATGGTTTGGGATTGCCGGAGGGATGATTGTGACATAAAATTAATGAAGAGGCGAGTTTTTCGAGGGCCATTTTAAGAATGATCCGGATATCCGTAACTGTACCGGAAATTCCACCCTGACTTATTTTTTGCCGGTCGATAATTTTGTTGGACCGATTAAGTAAGATAATCCAGAACTCCTCATTGGGAAGATCGGCCAACAAGGGATGAAAAATATCATAGATATCGCGGCTTGAGCCTATTTTACTTCTGTTTACACCTTCTGAGAGTTTGCGCCGCCGGCCCAGTTCGAGAGCTGCTACAATGCCAATGGCTTTTGCCTCTCCCATGCCTTTATATTTTTGTAAATCTTCTACCGAAAGTTTACCCAATTCATTAAGATTATTTTCTACCGAATTCAAAATGCGTTTGCCCAGTTCAACGGCACTTTCATCTTTGGAGCCCATGCGAATAATAATGGCAATTAGTTCAGCATCACTTAATGTGGAAATCCCTTTGTTTAGGAGCTTTTCGCGTGGTCTGTCCTCAAGTGACCACTCTTTAATGCTAAGGTTTTTATATTCGGCCATTTAAATATTGTGTTTAACATGTGGAATGTGGTTTGGACTCGTTGCAGGTGACAGCAATCGCTGTAAATAAGCCATAACCTAAATTACATGTTCTGCGTTTTTTCTTATGTTCATTATCCTATTAAACAGCTCATTATTTATATTTTTTTCTTCTTCTATATCAAAATCATCCTGTAACCCAAGCCAAAATTTCGCAGAATTACCAAAATACGAACTTAATCTCAACGCTGTATCCGCTGTTATCCGCCTTTTACCTTTAATTATCTGTGAAATTCTTGTTTGTGGGATATCTATATCTTTTGAAAGTCTATATGCTGAAACATTTAGAGGCCCTAAAAATTCTTCCATTAAAATCTCTCCGGGGTGAATATTTTTTAATTTTTCCATAATCTCTGTTTTTAATGGTAATCATGCATCGGAACTTAACTATAGCGTCGTTTCGACTCCGCTCAACGACCAGTTCACTCAACGATTGGATACGATGTGCAGACCGGACCCTGAGCGGAGTCGAAAGGCCAATTTCACTTTAACCATTTCTGAGATAAAAATAAGAAAAATTTTCTAGGTTGAAATACCTCCACAATAAAACATAAAAAAAGCCTTTTCGGGAAGAAAAGGCTTAGTATATAAAGCTTTATTAAAAATTTAGCTCAGACTGTTCACGTGTTTGTTAAGGCTCGATTTGAGGTTAGCGGCTTTGTTTTTATGAATTACATTCTTCTTAGCCAGTTTATCGAGCATGGATACAACATCGGGGAATAATTTATCAGCTTCATCCTTTACAGTAACGGACCTAAGTTTCTTTACTGCATTACGTGTTGTTTTGGCATAATATTTATTCGACAGTTTATGAGTTTCATTCTGTCTTATCCTTTTTTCCGAAGATTTATGATTTGCCATTGTTAATTTTAAAATTAAATAAATGAGGGTGCAAAAATAATGATCTTTTTTAATTCTGGAAACGCTTTTGATTTTTTTTTAGATATTTATTTTAATCGTTGATCGGATAAACATGCTTTTCAATCAAGTAGTCGTCCGTTTCTTTTTGTAAACCATATACTTACATCCTGTATAACGATTTATTATTTTCCTGTTGCTACCGTTTCCTTCGGCTTTTTTGAATCCTTCATATAGAAAATAACCAGTAAAATTACACCAGTGGTCACATACATGTCTGCAAAGTTAAGAATTCCCGTTCTTACATTGCCAATGCCAAAATTGAGAAAGTCTGTTACGTGCCTGTGATAAGCAACTCTGTCGATTAAATTACCAAAACCTCCGGCAGCTATAAATATCATAGACAGATATACAAATAAATTCATGGTATTTCTGTTTTTGATAAGGTAACCTGCCAAAAGCACCAAAAATAATAACGGTAACAGGACGAAAACCACAAAACTCAACTGATCTGACCAACCTGAACCCAAACTCAAAAAGGCGCCTGTATTTTCTACATAAACCAGCCTTACGGTATCATATAGGTAAGAAAAGGTTTCTTTACCCTGTAAGTGTGCCTTAGCAATGCCTTTTGTGATTTGGTCGATAGCAATTAAAGCCGGAAACAAAATGCAAAAAAACCATAATCTTAAATTTTTGCTCATATACTTTCAATTTGTAAAAGGTTCCAAAGGTAATGGATTTTTCAGGTTTTTAAAAAGAGGTGAGTTATAGTTAATTTATATTGTCAAAAAGATGAGATTCCGAGATCCTACCCCAATAAATTTGGCCATAATGTGAAAATGACAGGGAGAATTTTTACTAGCTAGAGAACTTGAAGGTAAATGTTTTGGTAATACTGGAAAGCAAGGCGTACTTGTGTTAACTTTTAGTGAATTTTGATTTGATATGCCAGATACGGGTTTTGTGAAATTCATATATTTTTACTTTTCTACCGATATTTCAGCCCGCTGGGCTTACGTCCCTGATAAATAGAAAATATGTGCTTTGTCAAAGCCCGTTAGGGCTGGTATATCGGTAGAAAATCATAATGAGCACTATGCTTTCAAAGCCCGTTAGGGCTGGTATATCGGTAGAAAATCATAATGAGCACTATGCTTTCAAAGCCCGTTAGGGCTGACATATATCTAACAGCGACAGAAATACCTATCAATATGCAAATTATATAAATCTGTCATTGGTAGCGAAGCGAGGAATCTCTATATGTGAAGTGCTCAGCTCGCGCCCGTTTCCAAACGCGTGTGGTAGGAAATTATCAGTACTACTATTAAGGCATGCGTCAGAGACAGTGTCCAGCAGCCACTCCGCTCAAGGAACGGTAAGTTGCAAAGTATTAACGATCCGAAATTTAAACGAACCCAACTAATACAAGTGTAGCCGGTGGTTGAGCGGAGTCCAAATCACCTCAGCATCAGTTAGATTTCGCAACAGGATAAGACGGATTCAAACCCTGGATAAAGTATTAATACATTTGCCCCACGGAGTACTTTTCATTCACTTCCCCCGCGCCATGTTTGATAAGATATTCTACGATTTCAACATCACCTTTTTTTCTACCCAGCATTAGAGCCGTGTTTCCGGCATTATCTTTGATATCGATGCCAATACTACGGTCGATAAGATATTTAACTGTTTCAAAATTTCCATTCAAAGAGGCTATGTGCAAAACGGACCTTCCACCTTTGGATTTATTGTAGATATCGGCACCGTGCGCTACAAGATATTTAACTACTTCCAGGCCGCCACTTTCAGCTCCGAACTCCAGAGCCGTATAGCCATAAACATTTTTAGTTTTGATATCAACATTCTTTTCTTCAACCAAATACCTTACAACTTCCATATTTCCACAGGATGCGGCTGCCATTAAAGCCGTGTAACCTGAATTCGTTTTAGCATTGACATCTGCCCCCTGTTCGATCAGATACTTTACAATCGCTAAATCACAAACACTGGCCATTGACATTAAAAGCGACCAACCATCATCTTTTCTGGCATTTACGTCGGCTCCGCGCGATATCAAATATTTTAGAGTCTTCGGATTGCTAAACAAGGAAAAAGAAGTCATAATTATGGGGCATCCGAATTTAGTTTTGCCATTAACGTTGACACCGTGTTCTACCAGAAATTTGACCATTTCCAAATCGCCACATTCTCCACTGGCCATTAAAGTAGTGTCTCCTGAATGGTCTTCAGCATTCATATCAGCACCATTTTCTACCAGATATTTTACAATTTCCAAGCGGCCACTTCTAATGCCAAACATTAATGCAGTTAATCCTTTTTCGTCCATAGCATTAATGTCAGTGCCACTTTCTACAAGCTGTTTCACAAGTTTAATATCGCCATTAAGGCATGCTTGAAAAAGTTCATTTTTTATCGGGCTCATTTTAGTTAATTTTATTTCTTTAGGGTTAATATGTAAAAAAACAATACCTGTATTTCCGGAATACAGTACAACATCTAAAATCGGCTACATGTTCATAAACCCTAGAATCCCCTGTAAGGCATGCACAGAAGAATTTAAACCTGATCACAAAATTAAGGCAGGTAGTATACGTACATTTGCACCACAAAGTTTCATGGTTTCAACCGATAACTTCAAAAAAAACAGGTTGAAAATTATATGCTAAAGTGCTTCGGGCAAGGTCAAAACTTTGTAAGCTTGTTGAATCAACGATTTCAGAATCTGAGGTACAACAAATACCTTCCATGGCATTTTTAAGCACAAAATCAGGTGAATCGACCACTTCCGAACACCCGTTAATATTGAGCGTTTGTAATTTTTGATTAACAAAATCCGAAAATTTTTTACTGTTACTTACAGGGGCATCAAAAAATAATTTTATGGAGGCAGGTTTCTGTGTCTGAATAAAATTTAACATGAGGTCCAGCGCGCGTTCCAGAAGACCTGTCCGAATTATTTTCCCATGTGTTTCGGAGGAATCACGTAAAAATCCATCATTGCTTATAAATGTAAGGTTACCATTTAAATAACTGCCAATAGTTATCAAAACATTATACCCGTCTATAAGCAAGTGTTGGTCCTTAATATCATTCCTTATTTTTGCATGTCTTTCCCTGGCATTATCGGCAGTTGTAACGCCCCGAAACAAAATAGTTCTTTCAACTCCTGAAAGTAAGTAACGGTCACCGATCATTTTTAGTACTACCTTTTTTGGATAGTTACGTTCCAAAAGATATTGATAATCTGCCACGGCTTCACTAAACAAGGGTTGGAGAAGGTTTTTTTTCATGCATGTAAGAATTATCCTGAGGTGCAAATTTATTCCTTATACGAATAAAAGGTTGAAAATTGTAAATCATTGCCACGAAGTCACAAAGACACGAAGATTTCACCAAGAATAAATTTGTGATGCTTGGTGACTTAGTGTCTTTGTGGCAAAAAATTCCATCCCTTATTCACATTACTCAGGAAAACAAGGAATAAAGTTAATGATAAAGAAAATCGCAACCCTGAATTCTTTCAAAAAAATAATAGTTAAATTAAACTATAGTTAGTTGATCATTATTATATTTATGGTTTAAAACTAACCAACGAAACTTCCATGATGATGAATTCACCAAAAGAATCAACAAATCAATCATTAATGCTCTCCCAAAAGTTTTCCTTTGGAACGCCTTACCAACAACACACCTTTATGCAACTTAAGTCGAAATTAGCACTCATCTTGATTAGTAATTTTCTGATCTGTAATATCTTATCTTCACAAACGGTTTCCAGTGAATTTTACAGAGATTTGGTAATCAATAAATTTAATTCTTCGGATATTATCATCGGATGGTCGGAAAATAACTTGCTGGCTTACTTTCATATTTATGCTCCTAAAGAGGCGGTTGGACAATTTTCCAAAATGAACATTATCGATGTGGGCTCCAATAAACAAATATCCCTTGTTCCTGTAGAGGATGGGTTAAGTCATATTTATGATCATATCAACCAGATAACAAAAGAATTAATAAAGAATAAAATTGTTTTGTTTAAGCCTGATTTTGTTTCCTTTCCGGGAATTCTGATGAGTGATACGCTGAACTACAGACTGGACATTTTCGATGATCATGTTAAAGTTGTGTTATATTTAGAAAAAAGTAAGAAAACAATGGAACTGATGCGGATGAGCAAACCCAGCATGGATAGGTTCTTTGTTAAAGGTTTTACCATTAACCCATATAACAGCGATCAAATGGTTGTTTTCTATTTTATGGGGAAAGGAAATAGCTTTAACGAAATTTCGGATTTTGACGGAGAAACTTTTTTCGAGGTTGTTGATCTAAAGAATTTTTCAAAATGGGTGAAGGCTGTTTCAAAATGATGTTATTGGGGGATTTCATTTACCCACAACATAAGCGGTTTAAGTATTGTAGAAAACTTTCGAATTATAGGCAAATATTATTTGTAAGGCCCTCGATTTAATATATTCCTTAACCCCTACAGGGTAAGGACTCTATCATATACAAATCCTTTTCTACAATACCAAATGCCCTACGGGCAAGCCTCCACCTAAATAAACAATCTTCATATTCACAACTTCACCTACCGCGTAGCGGTTTAAGTATTGTAGTAAATTATATGTGTGTGATCAATTTCCCCGTAGGGGATTAACTTATCTGAAAAATGCGGGGCCGGGGGTGAGGCCGTAATGCATGAAGCCCAGGATAATTCCCAGGCTTCATGCATGATATATAAAGTTACTCCTTATTCTTCTATACTCTTGATCAAAACTTCGAGAATCTGCTTCGCAGCAAAGGGAACCGATGTTCCTGGTCCAAAGATAGCAACCACACCGGCCTTATATAAGAAGTCGTAATCCTGTGCTGGAATAACCCCGCCGGCAATGACCATAATATCCTCACGACCCAGTTTTTTTAGTTCATCGATAACTTGGGGCACAAGCGTTTTATGGCCTGCGGCAAGCGATGACACACCTAAAACATGCACATCATTTTCCACCGCCTGTTTAGCAGCCTCAGCCGGCGTCTGGAACAGTGGCCCAATGTCCACGTCGAAACCAATATCGGCGTAACCGGTCGATACTACTTTAGCACCCCGATCGTGGCCGTCCTGGCCCATCTTTGCAACCATAATACGAGGTTGGCGACCGGCAAGTTTGGCAAATTTCTGAGCCAATGCCCTGGCTTCTTGGAAGGTGGCGTCGTCTCCGCTTTCGGAGGCGTAAACGCCGGAAATGGAACGTATCACAGCTTTATATCTACCTGAAATTGTTTCGATGGCATCGGATATTTCTCCAAGGGAGGCTCGTTTTTGAGCAGCAATAACGGAAAGTTCGAGTAAATTTCCTTTTCCTGTTCTGGCAGCTTCGGTAATTGCAGCAAGGGCTGCCTGTACCTCATCGTTATTACGTTCTGCTTTGAGTTTTTGCAATCTTTTGATCTGTGAATCGCGAACGGCAGTATTATCTACCTCCAGAATTTCCAGTGGATCTGCCTTTTCGAGACGGTATTTGTTTACACCTACAATGGTATCTTTGCCAGAATCGATACGAGCCTGTTTACGGGCTGCAGCTTCTTCGATACGCATTTTCGGAACACCTGTTTCAATGGCTTTAGACATACCACCCAGAACTTCAACTTCTTCGATCAGTTTCCAGGCCTTGTTGACTAATTCATTGGTAAGTGTTTCCACATAATATGAACCTGCCCATGGATCAACAGCCTTACAAATATTAGTTTCTTCCTGTATATAAATTTGAGTATTACGGGCAATACGTGCAGAGAAATCGGTAGGTAAAGCTATTGCCTCGTCCAGTGCGTTAGTATGCAATGATTGGGTGTGCCCCAAGGCAGCAGCCATTGCCTCAATACAGGTACGAGCTATATTATTAAAAGGGTCCTGTTCTGTTAGCGACCATCCCGATGTTTGTGAATGGGTACGCAAGGCCATGGATTTGGGATCCTTTGGATTAAACTGTTTCACAATTTTTGCCCAGAGCATACGAGCAGCACGCATCTTGGCAATCTCCATGAAGTGATTCATGCCTATGGCCCAGAAAAAGGATAAGCGAGGAGCGAAAGCATCGATATCCAAGCCGGCTTTTATACCCGTTTTAAGATATTCGAGACCATCGGCCAAAGTGTATGCCAGTTCTATGTCGGCAGTAGCTCCGGCTTCCTGCATGTGATACCCGGAAATACTGATACTATTGAACTTGGGCATTTTTTTGGAAGTAAATTCGAAAATATCACCAATGATACGAATACTCATTTCCGGAGGATAAATATAGGTATTACGAACCATAAACTCTTTGAGGATATCGTTCTGTATGGTACCGCTTAGCTCTTCAAGCTTAGCCCCTTGTTCCAAACCTGCCACAATGTAAAATGCCAGTACTGGTAAAACAGCACCATTCATGGTCATCGAAACCGACATTTTGTTTAGTGGTATTTGATCAAAGAGTATCTTCATATCGAGGATAGAGTCGATGGCTACACCGGCTTTGCCCACATCGCCCACTACACGTTCATGATCAGAATCGTAGCCCCGGTGCGTGGCTAAGTCGAATGCAACGGAAAGGCCTTTTTGTCCTGCAGCCAAATTGCGCCTGTAGAAAGCATTTGATTCTTCTGCTGTAGAAAAACCTGCATACTGGCGAATTGTCCATGGCTGCATTACGTACATGGTGGAATATGGTCCGCGAAGGAATGGCGGTAAACCTGCTGCATAATTTAAATGCTCCATGCCAAGCAAATCATCGGCCGTATAAACTGGTTTTACCGGAATTTGCTCTGGTGTAAGCAAAGTATTCTCCGATAGTTTCGCCTTTGATGAAACTGACTTGCTTTTGATGTTAATTTTACTAAAATCTGGATTCATATTGTTATTTTTTAACCCCTTGCACACAAATAAGGAGGTGCCGGCTAATTAATTTTTAATTCCTTTTGATAATATTTCAACGTTTCAAGCACATTGGATTTGACGCTGATAAAGTTTTTAATTCCTTTTGCTTCCAGGTCGGCTTTGCAAGCTGGCTCCCCGGCAATAACAAAAATGGCTTTACCAGCCAATTTTTCATAAACTTCCTGAGCAAGTGAGGCGTAGTCTTCATCGCTTGCACAGAGCACAGCAATATCAGCTTTAGCTTCCAAAGTTGCTTTTACAGCTTCTTCTGAAGTTTTAAAGCCATTGTTGTCAATTACTTCAAACCCGGCACATGCAAAGAAATTGCAGGAGAAGGCGGCCCTCGCTTTTCGCATGGTTAAATTGCCCATGGTAAGCATAAATACTTTTGGACGGTTTGTGAGTTTATCGGTTTTTCTGCGAAGTTCTTCAAACCCCTGCGCACCTCTAAACTGACGTAAGGCAAGTTCAGAATTATCCTCGTTTTTGCAACAGCATCCAAAACTTTGGTCGTTAACCTCCAGTTGACACAATTCATTAATATTGGGATATTGATTTGTTCCCAACAATATTTCGCGACGGGTTGCGATGGCGTTTTCGCGTTTTTGAGCAACTTCATTAATCTGCTTTTGAATGTGCCCTTCTTTAAATGCTTTGGTGAATCCACCCTTGGATTGTACGTCGAGGAAAAGTTTCCATGCTTCAGTTGTAATGGAATCAGTAAGGCTCTCGATATAATACGACCCAGCTGAAGGATCAACAATATTGCTGAAATACGATTCTTCCTGCAGGATAATCTGCGTATTGCGTGCTATGCGTTCGGAAAAATCGGTAGGTTTCTCATATGTAATATTAAACGGAGTAATGGTCATGGAGTCGACACCACCCAGGGAAGATGACATAGCTTCTGTAGTTGAGCGTAGCACATTTACATAAGAATCGTAAACAGTCATATTCCATTTGCTTGTTTCGGCGTGAATGTTCATCACTTCCTTACAATTGGCATCGTAACTTTCAACGATTTTCGACCACAGCAGGCGTGCTGCACGAAATTTCGCAATTTCCATGAAATAGTTGGCCGAAACGCCAAAATTAAACTTCAGCTTGCCGGCTACCTCATTTGCTGATAATCCTGCATCGGTTAATTGCGTTAGGTATTCGGCCCCCATGGCCAGCGAAAAAGCAAGACCTTGAACAATTGACCCACCGGCATTAGAAAAATACGAACCATGTATGGTAATAGCCCGAAGATTTGGATATGGCTTCAATGCAACAATAGCCTTCTTTTCTACGTCAATTATTTGCTGACTGTTATCGTAGTATGGATTTCCTTTTCGAACCAAGTGGCCTAAAGGGTCCATAGAAAATGATCCAATAATAGATGCAGGGTCATATCCTTGTTTTTTAACATATGCGGTAAACAATGGTACCAAATCATTGATTCTTTTCCCGCAAACAAAATTGATTTCAACAGCGCTCAGGCAGATTCCTTTGAGCAGTATTTCCAAAAAATCTGAATCAATATCCACCTTCTTTCTGATGATGAACCCAAGTGAGGTTACTCCTTTTTGAAGAATTTCCAGCGCTTTTTCATTGGCTACTCTTGCATCATCAACCGGTATGTCCTGACGGATATACCAATCATTCTTATCAACTTTTTTACCTCGCAAAAAAGGAAATTCACCCGGAAACTGTTTCAGATATTCCAACGTTTCGAGGTTCTCGCTACGATAATATGGCTTTACAATAAAACCTTCAATGGTTTTCCAAACCAATTTCTTATCATAGTCGGCCCCTTTGAGGTCGGTAATTATCTTCGCTTCCCAGTCTTCTGTAGGTACCGGAGGAAATCCCTTAAACAAATTATTTTTATTGTCCGACATAATATGACCTTTAAAAAAAATAGAACCGCAAAATTAAATCATTTTGCTCAATGTTGACTGCTAAAAAACATGATTTTGAAATGAAGAGGTTATTTTCGAATATATTGTTCAGCCATTTTTAAGGCATCATAAACGTTGAGAACACCCCCGGTTATTGACAAAGAACTAAATTCAACAATCATCTTTTTTTGGTCTGTTTCTTTTTTTGGTAAATAAACACGTAAGGTGGGATATTTATGACTGGACTTCATGAGAATTTCTTTTAGTTGTGCAGCTGTGAGTGAGGGATATACTGATTTTAAAAGGGCCGCTGCTCCAGCTACCATTGGACTCGCAAAACTAGTGCCATCTGCCACATAATATTTGCTGTTTGGCCATGTAGAGCAAATATTGTCGCCCGGAGCAAATAAATCTACATTTTTTTTCCCATAGTTGGAAAAGGTAGCTGGTAATTCTTTATTGGGTTTTTGTGAAGATGCTCCAACATTAATCCAATTATCCATGATAACAGTTCCGTCCTCATATTTTTGAGGATAAAATTGAAATTCATCCACATCTTTAGCATCGTTACCTGCTGCATGAACAATGAGCACTCCTTTTAACTGTGCCAGTTTAAGAGCACTGTCCACAAATTGTTTTTGGGGCGAATAAGTCTTGCCAAAACTCAGATTAAGAATTTGGGCACCATTGTTAACAGCATAAATAATGGCATTGGCTACATCCTTATCTCTTTCGTCTCCGTCAGGCACACATCTCACCGACATTATTTTTACACTATCATTAATACCTTTTATCCCCAGATTATTATTTCTCACAGCAGCAATAATTCCAGCTACAAATGTCCCGTGATCGCCGGTACCTCCAACAACATCATTGTTTCCGTATACTGTATCAGACCACACTTCAGGGTTATCTCCAACTATAGTACGCGGATTGTATTCCGTGTTATACTGATAATTGATCTGATTGAAAAGCTGGTCTTTATATTGGAAATAATCTTTGCGTGTAAATCCTTTCTTATAGATACCCTTCAAAAAATCCTTCACAGCGGCTAATTGCTCATTATCACCAGCCTTAATGCGTTTAATATCCTTAAGTGTATAATCCTCCTTATGTAAAATATTAAATACGATACTATCCGAAATATTAAATGCTATACCAAAGGCTTGCAGGGATTCGTTGTTGCTTTTAGCTGTGTTGTATTT
>CAYZNC010000169.1:0-12812 GCA_964478555.1 uncultured Bacteroidales bacterium
ACAAAACTTTACCCCGGAAAACCTTATCCGCTAGGGGCTACCTATGACGGAAGAGGCGTTAATTTTGCTTTGTTTGCTGAAAATGCGCATGGTGTCAATTTATGTTTTTTCGACGATTCAGGAAAAGAAACCCATTCCCTCAAATTAACCGAAAGAACCCACAATCATTGGCATGTATACATCCTCGGGATAAAACCCGGTCAGCTATATGGTTATCGCGTTGATGGTCCCTATGAACCTCAAAATGGCTATCGTTTTAATAACAGCAAAGTGCTTATAGATCCTTATGCAAAAGCTATAAAGGCTGTAAATGGTAACGTCAAATGGAACGATGCCTTGTTTCCCTATACACTTGGCGCTAATGAGGAGGATCTCGCATTCAATTCATCCGATAGTGCCCCTTTTATCCCTAAAGGCATTGTTACTGATCAGATTTTTGACTGGGAAGGAGATATACAACTGAAAATTCCGCTTCACAAGCTTGTTATCTATGAATTACATGTAAAAGGTTTTACCAAAAATTTTCCAAAAATTCCGGAAGAAATCAGAAGTACCTATGCAGGGCTGGCTCATCCGGAAACAATTAAATATTTGAAATCACTGGGCATTAATGCCGTTGAACTCATGCCTATCCATCAGTTCGTGTCAGACCGGCATCTTATCGATAAAGGGCTTACAAATTATTGGGGTTATAACACCATAGGTTTTTTTTCACCTCATGCAAGTTATTCATCTTCAGGAATAAACGGAGAACAGATTTTTGAATTTAAACAAATGGTGAAAGCTCTACACAAGGCAGGGATAGAAGTTATACTCGACGTGGTATATAACCATACCGCTGAAGGCAATCATCTGGGTCCTATGTTAAGTTTCAGGGGCATCGACAATGTTTCATATTATCGTTTGGTTGAAAATGACAAGAGGCATTACATGGACTACACCGGCACAGGCAATACGTTGAATACTGTACACCCTACTGTGTTACGACTTGTTATGGATAGTCTCCGTTACTGGGTCACAGAAATGCATGTAGACGGTTTCCGGTTTGACCTGGCACCGGTACTTGCGAGGGAATTTGATGATGTGGATAAATGGGGGTCTTTTTTTGATATTCTTCACCAGGATCCTATATTATCAATGGTAAAACTTATTGCCGAACCTTGGGATGTGGGCAAAAACGGATTCCAGGTAGGTAACTTTCCTGCAGAATGGATGGAGTGGAATGCCAAATACCGCGACTGCATGCGCGACTTCTGGAGAGGCGAAAATGCCATGCTTCCTGAATTTGCTAACCGGATTACCGGAAGTTCGGATCTTTATTATGACGACTGGCGAAGCCCCATGGCAAGCATTAATTTTATTACTGCACACGACGGTTTTACATTGCTCGACCTGGTTTCTTATAATGACAAACATAATGAAGCCAATAGCGAGGACAATAAGGATGGCGAGGTTAACAACCGTTGCTGGAATTGTGGTGCGGAAGGCCCTACTGATAATGAAGAGATCAATGCATTGCGAAAGAAACAGGTAAGAAATTTCCTGGCCACGCTGTTCCTTTCACAAGGTGTTCCAATGATGGTAGCCGGCGATGAACTGGGAAAGACCCAGCAGGGAAACAACAATGCCTATTGCCAGGATAACGAAATATCATGGATCGATTGGGCGAACAAGGATGATGCTTTAATTGAATTTACTTCGAAATTGATCAACTTCAGACAGGATCATCCTGTTTTTTGCCGTCGCAAATGGTTTCAATATAAGCCTATAAAGGGCAATATCACAGACATCGAATGGTTTTTACCTGAAGGAACAACCATGTCCGAAGAACATTGGCAAACAACTTTCGCCAAAACACTTGGCGTATACTTTTCAGGAGATGGGATTCAAGCACAATCCGAAACCGGTGAAAAAATTATCGATCATAATTTTTACCTGATGTTTAATGCACATAGTGAAGTCATTGATTTTATACTCCCACCCAAAGATTGGGGACCTTTCTGGAAATTAGTAATGGATACACACAGCGGTTCATTTGAGCCTGAAGGTGGAAGTAAAGAATATAACAGCAGTGAAAAAATTCCGGTTCAGGGAAGATCCGTCGTCTTGCTTATCAATAAAAATCACAAATTATCGTAAAACATGTTTTTACCTTCAATTGACAGGCGTATTACAGGATTAAATTTTTCTGCCGAAGGCATGGCAAGCATATTAACATGGGCACCAGCGGCTGCTAAGGTTGAAGTTGAAGTAAGAGAAAAGGGCATATATGCATTGCAGAAAGAAGATTGCGGTTACTGGAGTTATAAAAGCCCCGATATTAAACCAAACGATAAATATTGGCTGGTAATTGACGGAACAAAAAAACTTCCCGATCCGGCTTCGCTTTCGCAGCCTGAAGGGGTTCATGGCCCCTCAGAAGCCATTGTGCTGGATAATTTTATGTGGGCTGATAAAAGCTGGAAAGGCATTTCTTTTTACGACTTGATCATTTATGAACTTCACACGGGAACGTTCACTCCGGAAGGAACTTTCGAAGGCATTATTGGAAAACTGGACTATTTAAAAGAATTGGGGGTCACAGCCATTGAAATTATGCCGGTAGCTCAGTTTCCGGGATCACGCAACTGGGGGTATGATGGTGTCTATCCGTTCGCAGTTCAGCAAAGCTATGGAGGAATACAAGGATTAATGAAACTTGTGGATGCTTGTCACCGGAAACAACTGGCCGTAATTCTCGATGTGGTCTATAATCACCTGGGCCCTGAAGGAAATTACCTGCCTGCTTATGGACCTTGTTTCACAGAAAAATATAAGATTCCATGGGGACTTGCTATAAATTTCGATGATGAATGGTGTGATGGTATTCGCAATTTTTGCATCGATAACGCACTGATGTGGCTTCGCGATTTTCATATCGATGGGCTCCGTCTCGATGCTGTGCATGCCATTAAAGATTATAGTGCCAGGCATATTTTACAGGAATTAAAGGAATATGTCAAACATTTGAATACCCAATCGGGGAAAAATCATTTTTTGATTGGCGAATGTGACCTCAACGACACAAAATATATCAGTCCCTTAGAAAAAGGTGGGTACGACCTCGATGCACAGTGGTGCGATGAGTTTCATCATGCGCTTCACACTTTAGTTACGGGAGAAACAGACGGTTATTATAGTGATTTTGGCTCTATCGACCAGTTATCCAAATCGTTCAGGGATGCCTACGTTTACGATGGAATCTTTACACCACACCGGAAAAAGGTTTTTGGTAGTAAAACAACCGGAATTTCAGGGTACAAGTTTGTTGTTTTTGCACAGAACCACGATCATATAGGTAACAGGATGATGGGTGACCGCTTGACAACACTGGTCGATTTTGAAACATTAAAACTTATTGCAGGCACTGTTTTCCTAAGTCCCTATATTCCTTTGATTTTTATGGGTGAGGAATATGGAGAAACCAACCCTTTTCTTTATTTCACAAGTCACACAGACCCCGCACTAATCGAATTGGTAGTAAAAGGGCGGTTGGAAGAATTCAAAAGTTTCAAAAATAATAAAGAGCCTTTAAATCCTCAATCTGAGGCAACATTTTCCAGATCTAAACTTAAATGGAAATACAACGAACAAAAAAGACAGACTCAGCTGCTTTCATTTTACAAGGAACTGATTCGTTTGCGAAAATTTTATACTTCAATTAAATCAATGAATAGGACTGATTTATTGGTTGATGTTGTGGAAGGAAAGAACGTAATTATTCTTCGTAATAAACAAAAAATAAATCATTTAACGACTATTCTAAATTTTGAAAAATCGGACGTTAAAATTGATAAGGCAATGTATTTATGGGACGGGTTAAAACTAATTTTATATTCTGCTGAAGAAATATGGGGAGGGCCCTTGAAACAACAACCTTTGGTTTTGGAAAATACAATAAATGTCAAAGCCAGGTCCATTATGATTCTGTCAACACCCAAATAATCGTGTATATGAATAACCCCATCTCAATGTACCGAATCCAGTTTCACAAGGAATTTACCTTTGACAATTTAAAGAATCAACTGGATTATTTAGACTTTCTTGGCGTTTCAACCATATATGCATCACCTATATTTGCGGCCACTCCTGGGAGTATGCATGGTTATGATTCAACAAACCCGCAAATCATGAATCCGGAAATTGGAACATACCAGCAATTTGATGAGATAAGCCTGCAACTAAAAAAAAGACATATGGGCTGGCTTCAGGATATTGTTCCCAATCATATGGCCTTCAATAGACACAATCCCTGGGTAAAGAACCTGTTGAAAAATGGTATAAATTCAAATTTTGCGGGGTTTTTTGATGTTGATTTCGAACATCCTCATTTCAATGGCAAAATAATGGTCCCTTTTCTGGGGAACCCCATCGAACAAATCATTGAAAAAGAGGAACTAAATCTTACATGGCACAACGGCGCTTTTGCTTTCAGATATTTTGACAATTCCTATCCGGTTAGCCTGGAGAGCTTATTTGCAATTTTTGAAAATGGGCAGGTTAAAAAGCCCGTAAAATTTCTGAAACTTTGGAATGCATTTGTTACATCTTCCAATGAACCGGGATCATTGAACAAAGAATGGAATAAAGTAAAAGAATCATTGAGAAATTTATATTTGTCGGACGCCGCATTTAAAAAATATATCATCAGCATTCTTAAAAATATCAATGATGATAAGTATGAGATTAGAAAATTATTAAATAACCAGCATTATGAACTCTGCTATTGGAGGGAAACAGAGAAACTGATCAACTATCGCAGATTCTTCACCGTAAACGATCTTATCTGTTTAAAAATTGAAAAAGAAGATGTGTTTAATGAAGTGCACAGGTTTATAATTCAGATGGTTAAAAAGGACAAGTTCCAGGGGCTTAGGATAGATCACATCGATGGATTATATAATCCTATTCAATATCTTACAAGGCTTCGTTCGTTGGCTGGCAACGATACGTACATAGTTGTTGAAAAAATTCTCGGGAAAGATGAGAAATTACCTAAAGCATGGCCAATACAGGGAAATACGGGTTATGATTTTATTACCTTGCTAAACGGTTTATTGACTAATAAAAAAACACACGCTGCCCTTATAGTATTTTACCATCAGTTAACAAAAAACAAAGAAAAGCCCGCAGAAGTTATTTATAATAAAAAGAAGCTGATACTGACTAATTATATGCAGGGAGAACTTGATAACCTGAACCGCTTGTTTGAGAAATTAAATCTCGCTAATTATTTGGTTAAAGGTATTACAACAGAAAGGATGAAATCTGCTATCGGAGAATTTATCGCAGAATGTCCGGTTTACAAATTGTATTCCACTACATTTCCTTTTTCTGAGGGCGATAAAAAAATATTGGCCGGCATTTTCAAAAAAGCTACCAGAAAACATCGCGAACTTAAAAATGAATTCAATACATTAGAGGAAATCTTCCTGAAAAATAAATTTACGGATGAAACCCACACCAAAAATGCATTGCATTTCTTTATGAGGTGTATGCAATTCACAGGTCCCGTAATGGCAAAAGGAGTTGAAGATACCGCCATGTATTGTTACAATGGGTTTCTGGCAAATAATGAAGTAGGTGACTCGCCGGAAGAGTCCGGTATTACAACAAATCAATTTCATGAGGCTATGAATTCCAAACAAATTATATGGCCTTTGAGCATAAATGCCACTTCTACCCATGATACAAAAAGAAGTGAAGATGTGAGAGCCCGCCTTTTCGTGATCAGTGACCTTGCTGAAGATTGGCTGTACCATGCAAAAAAATGGGTAAATTTTAATAAGCCGTTGAAAGGAAAACTGGACAACCAGGAAGTCCCTTCAATCAATCATGAATATTTCATTTACCAGACACTATCAGGCTTTTTCCCCATGGACGGTGTGATGACCGATGAATTCAATAAAAGAATAGAAGCCTACCTGATAAAAGCATTACGGGAATCAAAAGAAAATACAAACTGGAATGAGCCAAACGAGGAGTATGAAAATGAAACCCTGAGTTTTACCAGAAAGATCCTTGATCCGGCAGGGGAATTCCTACAGGATTTTGTTCCATTTCAAAAGATCATTTCCGATTATGGAATGGTCAATTCGTTGTCGATGCTCGTATTGAAGTGTATATGTCCCGGTATTCCCGATATTTACCAGGGAACAGAGCTTTGGGACTTTTCTTTGGTTGATCCTGATAACCGAAGGCCCGTTGATTATACCGAAAGATTTAATATTTTGAATGAAATCAAGACTCAGTTTGATTTAAATCCCGATTGTTATATCAGAGAACTTTACAAGGCCCGCAATAACGGATGGATCAAATTATGGTTACTTCACCTGATGCTAGCCGAAAGAAGAAATAATCCTGATCTGTTTACAAAGGGTGAATATATTCCGTTAAAAACAAGAGGTAAGTACAAAGATTATGTCCTGGCATTCGCCCGTAATTATAAAAAGAACTGGTATATAGTAGCAGTCGCCATCCATTATGCAGTGATTGCAGAAAAGGCCAGAAAAAGAGGTGAACGATTCGAATGGGGAAATACCAGGATAATCCTTCCATATTCCGCACCGGAAAAATATATTGATGTGCTGAATGATCTGGAATTAGGCGTACCAAAAAATCCACGCGCCTCCTTTTTTTTCCGCCATGCGCCGGTGATGTTGCTAAAAACCAGGAATTAGAGATCGGTGAGGATAATGTTGGTTGCAATATCGTTTTAAATAAAAAAATACGAAATTTCAAATAACAAAAATCTATAAATTGTCAGTAAAAACACCATATGTAAAAAGGCAAATACCATTGATTTAAAAAAAATTAACCCCCATTTATTCTGAAATATTCGTCGAAAGAAAATACTTAAATAAAGAATAAAAGCGACTTCCACTATGATCACCGTTAATTTTTCCGAAGGTAAAATATGTGTAAAAACTTTATGAAATAATAAAAACAGTACTGGAAAGAACAGAAAAAAGGTAGTTATAAAAAAAATATTAATTTCAGTTGAATAAATAGTCAAATCAAAGGCTAATTTCTTTTGTTTATAAAAAAGAAAATAAATTAAGAAACCAGAGAATGGAATAAAGAGGAACAATAGAATTTTAGATACTTTTTCTGAATAATGTGTGTATTTTTCTGAAAATTGGTCCTCTGTTATATTTTTCGTCCTGATTTTATGCTCTATCTGTTTGCTTATCAATTCACCAGCAAACATTTTTTTTTGAAACTGCAATGAAGTGTTCAGTCCCTGAAATATTGGAAAAAGCAAGTATAATGCCACAATTAAAAAGTAAAATGAAACAGGTTTGAAATATTTCTTTCGAATGCCTTCACAATAATCACAGGAGAGTTTTGCAGGATGCAAATAAATTGCTTTTAACGTAGTGAAAAATGTACCCTCAAAATGAGTTAAAAAATGGAAAATCTCTTTAAAGATAGATAAGAAGTCTTTATCGGCATCGGAATATTTCTTTTGTCCGCAGTTATTGCAATATTTTCCATTAAATTGTTTATTACAGTTTTTACACCTCGTCATTGTCTTTGTGTTTATTAAAAATAAGGTTTACGTCTATGTGTTAAGGATAATTTATAATACAAATTATCCTTAAAAATGTTTTTAAGTCCCTATCGACATAGAAGTGCATTAATGGCTTCTTTATTTTATTTATTTTGAATTATTTAAGTTATTATATTGCAGGCTTGATTTTGTTATTTAGTTTCGGGAGTAACAAAAATGGGAATTAAAAGTGTATACATTGCTAACACAATTGAGCCCAATAAATGTACCAGATCTTTACTGCCTAAAGTCAGAAATGGCCCGCCTAAAGCCAAAACCCATACTGCAAAACCAATCGTTGAAAAAAACAATTGTAATTTGTGGTTAACATTTGAAACCTTATAAAGGTAAATCGGATTTATAAAAAACAGAAAACCGAAAGCAGCCCATTGCACTATATTCAATGTATGTACAGAAATACTGCTACTTTGAATAATTCCATCGATAAAAACATAAGCAGCAACTACTTCAGCGGGAATTAATTTGAGAAGTTTCCCTTTATAATCGTTGGAATCTGCATTTATTTTGGATGCTGTTTCTGGTACAGTAAATATCTCTGTATTAGAAGTTTTTTTTAAGGTTTGAATGTTTCTCATTTGTTAATCGTCAGTGATTATAGTGCTGACTCCGCACTTTTAATTGGTAGCTGTTAATGATACTTCGCTTCAAAGGTTACCAGTAACAATTCAATAACAAAAGGTTAGTCATTGTGCAACTGTTTTCGGTATTAGACAAATATAGAAATATTTTCAATAGTTGTTAATCACACTTGGTCGGAACAATTCCCTATCTTTAAAGGCTGTGTAAAAAAGTTTTTAAATTAACCGTCCTAAAGGCCCTAAATTAAACTCCCTTATTATAAATAAGTTGTGTGAGCACCCTTTAGGGGTTGGACTCGTTAAGTTGGGTGAAACCTCTACGAGGTTTTAAGAAATGATTTTTGAAATTTTTACTACAATTATGGAACTTCTACAAAGTTCAGATTACCTCGTTTTCTAAGATAAAACCAAATTTTGAGGTTACATTATTGTAGAAAACCATACTGTGTAATAGCTATCAACCTTGTAGAGGTTGCACAAAATTAGAACCTTACATCCCCACCCTGAAAGAGCTTTTGTAACTACCACGGCATAGTTTTATTCTTTTAAAATGAAACCGTTTAATAATGCTTCCATCTCGCCCTGGTAATGTTTTAGTAAATTTTTCGAGGTATAGGTGATAAACTGTATACTACCATTCGTGTCTGAATAATAATAACTTAAATAATCAAATTGAATTCCTTTTATAGTTCCTTCCATTAACCGTTAAAATGAGACTATAAAAAAGTAAATGTTTCATATCTTAGTTTTTAGATTTATTTTTTCCAGCTATAATGTTCAATGCCTCATAACTGCTGAACATAAATACATGGTCATTTTCCTCAAATATTGTTTCATCGGTTACCGGAAGAAGATCATGATCGCGCTTTACCAAAACGGAGCATATACTATGGGATTGCATTAACTGGTGCTTATTTAAGCCAATAATGACGGGGTAATTCGATAGATTCAACGAATAAAGGGCATATATATTAGTATTCAGATAGCCTGCCCAAATAATATTCTTTTCAATTAAATGACAAATGATATAAGGAACAGCTATGGATGAAACACTAATCACATTATCTATCTGAAATGTGGTGGCTGCTTTCTTATGAAGTTCATGACTAAAAATTCGGGCAACGGTATTCAGGTCGGATTTCAAACTATTACCTTTCAGAATAATATTAATGTTATTTAAATCATTGTCAATTAGGGCTGCCAATGTTTTAGCCTGTTTAATGCCTGCTTTCATCAATACCCTTTGTTCTGAGGAATCGCCTATTAAAACGGGAATTTTATTTCTGAGTAAAGGAATATTCGGATTATCAGGATTTTTCTCTATCACTAGAATTTTAACACCCATTTTCATTAAATGCCTTACAACATCCAGTCCGATACTACCCATGCCCGCAATAATAACGTGATCCTTGATCTTGCGGTTGTATAACCCAACATAACCACCCAAACGTCTGCTGATGATATTATCGGTTATCACACTAAAAAGAGTTGCCAGTAGAGCTGCCCCTGCAAGCATTACAAAACAGCCGTATAATTTTACCCAAAAAGGAGCATTTTGCAAATTAAAATCGCCATAACCAACTGTTGATGTCGTAGTAATCACAAAATAAAAGGCATTGATAATGGAAAATCCTGAAAACACGCTAAAAATAAATATGGATAAAATAATTAACAGTAAATACATTACGATAACCTTCCGGATATTTGCGGGGATAGTAAACCCTTTTAAAAAGCTTATTTGCCTGGATGTTTCGGTAATCAGGGCAGAATGATGTTTATGCTTAATAATAAAGTCGCTGTGATCAAAATGTTTTTCTTTAGTTGTTAAATAAATCAGCGAACCTTCTTTCACCAGATGGTGATCTGAGATCTCACAAAAGGGTTGCTCATTGGGGGAAATATAATTAATAACTTTGATCCCATAGGTCTCTTCAATTTCTTTAATTGTTTTATTAATTAAAAATGGATATTCCGTACTATTGATATGGCCAAAATAATAGTTACGGTCATCGCCCCTGAGCGTATGTAAAATATTCTTATGAATACAGGCCGACACAATTGGCAAAGACACCATGGATGGTAAATGAAAGACGCAATTGACGTCAAATCCCTGTTCTACAATTTTGGCATAACTTAAATGTTTTATTAATAAAGCAGTTTTTACACTTGGATTAACTTCTTTAACTTTACCATTGATTTCAATATTTTTGATTTCATTACTCGTAAATATTAACACATAATCGGTACTGTCTATACCTGCCAATTTAAGCGTTTCAATATTTCGGGCATCGCCTTCAACATAATTTGTAACCCTATCGCGGATTAAAAATACGGAAGATTCGTTTTTATTTAATGTTATAACAGTTACATCAGTCTTTAAATCGAGCAAGGCTTCCGCTATTCTCACGCCAATGTGCTCCAAACCGCAAATAATATATTTCATAAAATTAAGGTATCCTTTGCCTGGAGAGACAATTTGGATAATTGTTGAAATTTAAAAATACAAAAATTGATTGATATTTTATAATCATGTTCCAAATTGATTTCAATAGTTGGTACTTAACACATGCATTGAAGTTAATCAATAAAATAGGCCATAAAAAAAGCGCCTTAGCATTTAATCTAAGACGCCTAAAACCTAATATTGGGTCGTCAAGGGTTTAAAAAAAATCTTTATTTTTTGCCATGTCCAAACCCCGAACAATGTTTCTCAAATTGTCCACCATTTCTAAATCTACATCCATGTAATTCAATTTCCTCTGTGGTACCATTGGTTGTTATGGTAGCTTTATTATCGCAGGTGCCATCACCATAATCGATGGTAACTGTAGTGCCATTTTTAGTTAATTCAACAGTGCCGCTTGTAATGAATTCGCAGCTTCTGTCGATAAGTAGCGGTTTGGTAATGGTTTTGCTGAAAGTAATGCTGTCGTTAACCGTAATACTGCCTGATCCGCTTTCATAGAATATATCATCGGATTTATTTGTGGTTCCAAAACCAGCTACCCAAGTGTCCGTTTCAATACTGGTTTCAACAATTTTATCACCATTCTTGGTTACAGTGCGGTCGTACTTCTTTTCAATCACCCAATTTCCGGTGCTGTCTTTGCCAAGATTTTTAAGACTTTCAGTTAATACAATACTGGTGCTGTCGATAAAAAAATTCTGATACGCTAAAGTTTGAGTGGCGCCTGCTTTTGTTAAGGTATCGGAAATATCAATGACGATTTTCCCTTTCCTGATATGACCTCTTCCATCAGCACAACCTGTTCCGTAGTCGATTACAATTTCTTTTGGGAAGGTACTGCTGCTAACGGTAACGGTCACGCAACTGTCGATATGGGGTATACCAATTCTAACCGGGCCAATTCCTTTGAAGCCACCTTCAAGTTTTATTCCATCTAAGCGGAATGCGGGACTGGAGCCATCAAATTTTTCTATGGAAACGCTGTGTTCGTCTTCTGAACCGGATGTTGTTGCATTCAATGCAGTTACTTCAGCACTAGCAGCTTTTAAATTCGAAATCATATTCCCATTGCTCTGTACCAGAGCTTTTTGACATCCCTGAAAGCCAAAAAATGACACTAACAAAGTACTAACGATAATTCTATTTTTCATAATTCAACGAATTTGGTTAAACATAAATTGGATTTATTATTTGCTATTAATACAGGTAACTTTTTATTTACCCTAACACAAAAAGATTTTTTTTAATACCGCCTTTATCCTGCGCTCTGCTCCTAAATCCTCAAAATTAACCTATTTACAATTAATAAGTTACAAGATAACATCTCAAAAGTTAACTTTCACGCAAAGCACGCCAAGGAAATGCGCAAAGATCGCAAAGAGTTAAAATACTAGAAGTTATCTTTGCGGTCTTCGCGAAAAACTTTGCGATCTTTGCGTGAAAGTAACGTTGAGACCTTTTTCCATGAAGTTCAACTTACATCGTAGGTTACACAAAATTAGAACTTAACAGCATGCCAATCCGAATCAAATTAACCCATGTTATTTTATAAATCGCCGGGTAAAATCTTTTTATCTTTTTTCAAGAAAAAGTGTTTAATTAATTGAGAAATTGAGACCAATATAAAAATACTGCCTAATACAGCTACAATCGACGATCCGGCGGGAAAGTCAAAATGGAATGAAACATTTAAACCGAAAAAACTTCCCAAAAAGCTCACAAGCATTGCAATAATGACTACGGACTTGTTGGAACGGGCAAGCATGATGGCACAAACAGATGGAATAATTAAATATGAAAAAACCGGAATTACGCCACTAACCCTTACCGCAAACACAATGGATAAACCAATAGAAATATAAAACAAAAAATTCCAGATATTAAAACCTTTCGTTTCGATTTTGCCATTTTCGAAGCTTTCTGTTAACTCAAAAAACTTTTTCCTGAAAATGATATGCATCATTATCAATGCACCGAAAATAATGCCCGCAGTGGTGATTTGTCCCATATTTACCGAAAGGATATTTCCGAACAATACTTCTTGAATATCCGAATCGCCATGAGGCGTTTTTGAAATAAGCATAACTGTGGCCGCGGAGGCGAAAGCATAAATAATTCCAATGATAGCTTCCAGTTTTAATCGCTTATCCCGGAT
>CAYZNC010000170.1:0-8849 GCA_964478555.1 uncultured Bacteroidales bacterium
TTTGTACAATAAACAATGGTCACATGCTTATATCATTATTAAAACTTTATGGGGTGTTCAATGGATTTGGGGCGATGCTGACGATGACTTTAACGATAATATGACTGTTGTTGACGGTGAAGGTTACAATGGAAAATGTGCCAGGTATTATTATAACTTGGGAAACAAAGATCTTGGAGATTGGTATGTCGGATATGCCTGTCATTACATTTCGGATGTTTCTTTTGTTCTTCATTCTACATTTCCAGATTTGGATATGGCAATTCACCATAGCGATTTTGAAACATGGATGGACAATAACTGGTATTCGGGACATAATTTTTCGTCAATCGTCAATGGAGTACCTGTCTCCAGCTATTATATCATAACCGATTTAAAAGCGGCTATAAGAAATGCAGCAAAGGCATCGAACTATTCGTATAGCACAAATGGTAAACTGGCATGGGATTATTATAAAAGCAGTGGTTTCCCAACAAGCATAGGAAGCGGCAATAGTAATTGCATTTATTATACCGGGAAAATGATCGAAGAAGCCACCAAATGGACCGGTGGTGCAGTTAAATATGCACTCGCCTCATACAACGAATGGTAAAAAAGTATTGATATTTCAAAGGTTTCGTATGGTTTTCGGCTATGCGAAACCTTTTTTTGTGCGAAAATTAATCATTAATCAAACAAAATAGACAGATTGGCTCCTTGCTATTTGTTTAGAGTTTGAATTTCAAACTTCATATAATAATAATTTTAATTTAATGCCACATTTAAATTACCAAATTATTTTTGCATAGTACGTAAAAGGAAACTTCTGCCCTCAAATCAAATAAAAAAGAAAAATATGGAAATACAAGTTTTATGTCAAAGTTGTGGTATGATGATAGACAACACCGGATTTTTAGGTACTGAAAAAGATGGTTCGGTAAGTAATGAGTACTGTGACGAGTGTTATAATAATGGCGAATTTAGATATCCTGCTTTAACTATCGATGAAATGAAGGATATTGTTATTGATGAAATGGAAAGCCTCGGTGCTTCAAACGAAAAAATTGATTTAGCTGTTAAAAACCTGAATAATTTAAAAAGGTGGTGTTAACTGGTAATTATTAACAATGCATCATCCATTTAATATTAGGAAGAATTTAATATTCATACTGCAATAGACTTGCTTTAAGTTTTGCATCAGGGTTGACCTGTAACAATTATTTCCGACAATGTCGATAGGGTAATTTATGTTCAATAAATAAGCTTAGCATTTTTTACTATCAACCATAAAATCAAATTAGTTTAACCATTTTTAAAAGGACTCAAAATGAAAACACAACTAAAAGTTTTACGAACAATCACTTTTCTTTTTTTGGTATTTTTTGTTTCGTGCTCAAAAAATACACCCGATTTGAAAACTATAACCTCAGAAAGCGCTACCGAAATTCAGCGTGTATTAAAATCTGTAAGTGTTACTGAGAATTTTGACACAGGCACCAAAGGTGCTTACGCTGATGCTAACGTTACTTTGTCGTCTGGTGCTTGGGATTTCAACAATGCTTTATTGGGAAATTTATCAACTGATCGAAAAAATGGGGCTCAGTCTGCAAGAATCACTTCAACCGGCAAAATTGTGATGATGTTTGATAAAGCCAATGGTGCGGGAACCGTAACGGTTAACCATGCAGTATTTGGCTCTGATGGAAGCAGCACCTGGCAATTATTAATGTCTGTAAATCAAGGCAGTTCCTGGGCCCAGGTTGGAAGTACTATTACTACTTCATCCACCAGTCTTACTTCGCAATCCTTCACCGTAAATCAATCCGGAAATGTCCGTTTTGAGATAGTTAAAGTTACCGGAACAGGCAGGATAAATATCGATGATTTTGTGGTTTCCGATTATAATTCAGGGGCTTCTTTAAGCGTTTCGCCAACTGCTTTAAATATTGCGGCTGTGGCAAACAGTACAGCATCATTTACCATTACTTCAAATATTAACTGGACAGCAACAAGTTCTCAGAGCTGGTTGACTTTAAATGCGGGTTCGGGTTCAACCAATGCAACAGTTATTGTAACTGGTGCTGCAAATACCAGCTCAAGTTCAAGAGCTGCCTCAATAACTGTTTCAGGAACCGGAGTTTCATCTCAAATTATAACTGTAACCCAAGCTGTTGCTGGTTCAACAGGAACTGTGAAAATTCTATTCGATAACACTAAAGCTGAAACTGCTGGCAATGCCGATTGGGTTGTGGACGAAGATTTAAATAATTTAAGCTGGACTACAACAGGAGCAACAACTTCTGGTAACGAAGGTAATGCACAAAGAATTCCAACACCGGCACAATCTGGAATCACTTCTTCTACCCCTGAAACTTATTGGAAAGGTGCATTGTCGGCATGGGGTGTTGATTGTGCTAAAAAGGGGTATATCATTGAATCGTTGCCCTATAGTGGCAAAATAACTTATGGCGATGCTACCAATCCGCAAGACTTATCCAATTATAAAGTTTATGTGGTTGATGAGCCAAACTATCGTTTTACTGCGACCGAAAAAACAGCTATCCTTCAATTTGTTAATAATGGCGGAAGTTTGTTTATGATTTCCGACCACACAGTATCTGACAGAGACGGCGATGGATATGATTCACCTGCAATTTGGAATGATTTAATGACCAATAATTCAGTTAAAACAAATCCTTTTGGAATCACTTTCGATTTGGCTAATTTCTCAGGTACCTTTTCATATGTGGCTAATTTACCTTCCGATCCAATTATTCATGGAAGTTATGGTGAAGTTACACAGGTTCAATATTCGAATGGAACTTCTATGACTTTGAGTACTTCGGCAAACTCCAGCGTAAAAGGTATCGTGTACGAAACTTCTGCAACTACAGGTACTACAGGTGTTTTAGTAGCTTATTCTACCTATGGAAGTGGAAAGGTTATAGCCATTGGCGATAGCTCAATACCCGATGATGGGTCTGGCGACACAGGTGATAGTTTATACAATGGATATAGCAGCGATGCAAACGGAAACCACAGGGTTCTTTTGATGAACGCAATGGTTTGGCTGGCAAATTAATATCCATGTTGATGCTTATTTAGCACATTTTTGGTTTAAATAAAAAGCCAGGCCCTTGTAAAAAGAGTTTGGCTTTTAGCTATTTTGTTTAAAATTTGAATCTAAAAATTCACATAATTTATAATTTAGACATTAAATTAACAGATTACGTTTAAAGGTAATTTTTGACCTCAATCAATTAAAAAGAAAAATATGGAAACACAAGTTTTATGTCAAAGTTGTGGTATGATGATAGGCAACACTGGATTTTTAGGCACTGAAAAAGATGGCTCAGCAAGTAATGAATACTGTGACGAGTGTTACAATAATGGTGAATTTACTAATCCTGATTTAACGATCGACAGAATGAAAGATTTTGTTATTGACGAAATGTACAGCATAGGTGCTCCAAGCGCAAAAATTGATTTAGCTGTTAACAATCTGATTAATTTAAAAAGGTGGGGTCAACTGTACATCTAAAATTATTTGCCTGAATTCTCAATCAATTAACTTTATCATAGTCCAGTTATTATATTAAGAGTTGCCATCTGTTTTATGCGATGGCAACTCTTCATTATATATAAAAAAGGAGAATGAGAAACTTAAAAGCTATATCGAAGTCCAAACTGTAACTGCCAGCGTGATGCCAATGAGAGATCATCACTAAAGGTACTTGTTAAAGGAACGTTGTTAGCAGGATCAAAATATGGAAAACTAAAACGAGGATCTCCATTGGGTCCTTTGAAATCCTGGAAGGTTAAAAAGTTACGTTTGTTAACTGTCTTTTTTATTCCCCACTTGGAACTTAGCAAATTACCAAAGTTGATAATATCTACACTGAACTCTAAAGCATTGCGATTACCTCCAATATTCGTAAAAATATCTTGCATAAACTTCAGATCAATTTGTGAGTTCCAGGGCGTAATAGCTCCATTTCGTTTCATAATTTGCCCTCTGTGATGCTTAAGATAATTATCCTGCTCGATATATGCATTAAGTTGTTTCCAGATTTCATCAGGCGCTCTTGTATCCGATGCATTTGCAGGTATCAGATTAATGTCCGATTGATTTCGGGGTATGTAGATTAAATCATTTCCTGAAATACCGTCGCCATTTAAATCACCTGCATAGGTATATGAAAATCGTCCATCAGAGAGCCTTTCATTGCTACTTCCTCCGCCTCCCTGAACACCGGTATAAATGAAGGATAGGGATGACATCAAATGCTTAATGTATTCCTTATGGAAACTTACAAAAGCAACTAGTTTATGCGGTTGGTCATATGTAGACCAACTAAGTGCCGGCGTATTAGGATTACTCCGAACCTGATTTCCAGTAAATGCTGATGAAGCTATTGATCCGGGATTACTGGTTAAATCTTTGGTTTGACTATACGTATAAGCTACCATTACATCCAATCCGAAATTGAATGTTTTCTGTAATTGGGCAGTCAGGCAAAAAGAGTAACCCTCGTTTGTATTGCCCAGTACATAGGCATTGTTTATATTCTGATTTATCTTCCTGGCCTTAGGGAAAGTATCCCTACCATCGTATAATTGTCCGGTTGGTTGTTTTAAATTATAGTCCCTGTGGATGACAGCGTTAATATCTTTCGTATACATCCCTTCAATTGTTCCCACAATACCAAACGGTAATTTCTGATCCACTGCAACATTTGTTCTCAAAACTTGTGGAAATTTAAAATCCGGTGAAGTTGCATTAATCAAAATAGTGGCTGGTAATGTTGGATTAGCCGGTATATATGTGTTTACGTCAGAACTGAAAGGATAAACTTTGGTGTTATTAACATTTATATTTCCAAACATAATGCCATTATTGCTTGCCTGGTTTGAAATCCATACAAAAGGAATATGGCCGGTAAAAATGCCAATGCCACCACGTACCTGGGTCGACTTATTTCCAAATGCATCCCAATTAAAACCAATTCGGGGCGACCACATTAACTTCATTTTGGGCAGTTTACTTACGTCAATACTAGTCGGATTACCATTTGCATCAAGAAATGTAAGGTCGTCCAGTACATGATTTTTATCAAGTTTTACCGGATAATAAGGTAAATCGGCGCGTAAACCTGCGGTAAGTTTCAACCTCGGATAAACATGCCATTCATCCTGGGCGTAAAAACCAAGCTGGGCAGCCTTAATTTTAGCCATTGGAACTGGCACACCTGCCAAAGCAGAATACTGTAACTGATAATTAGCAAGTGTCACAGACTGACCATCTCTTGCATCTGCATAGAAATCATTCAACGAATTATACCGGTAATATCCATAATACTGAGGAGTAAATCCATTTTCGAACTGGTAGTGTTCATAGGCCCCACCCAAAGTTATGGTATGTGCACCTTTATATATTGTAAAATTATCCGAAACCTGCGTCACGTCCGTATTCAATTTGTTATTAGGCGTATATTGTTCATAGCCGAACGATGTCATCGTTGTCCCGTTTCTCAAAATATCCACCATGGGAAAAGGTGCAGATGGGCTACTTCTGAAATCCCTAAATCCTGAATAGCCAATTATTAAATTATTAGAAGCATAGTTTCCAAAAATACTATTTAACTCCCCCACAATTGAATTAATGTTATTATTAATCCTGTATCCGTTATTTGAAAACCATAATGTGCTTGGACTTGCATATCGGCTACTCCCGACGGAATTACTTGCACTGGTAACAATATCTTTCCATGACTTCAAGTAATTATAGCTAATATTTAATTTGTGATGTTGCGTAATATTATAATCCAGACGGATTAAAAATTTATCATTATATGTCTTAAGATTAAAATTTTCATAAACTCCCGGATCATAATTGAACTTGCTAATTAAAAATTGTTTTAAAGAATCTAAAGTACTTGCCTGAATAGTAGCTACATTAGGACCAGACAATCCCGGACGAGCCGCTATATATGGATGAGCAGGTTCAGTCCTTCTTTCCATTTCTCCATTTAGAAAGAAAAAGAGTTTGTTTTTTATAATTGGTCCACCAAGGCGAAACCCTCTTTGAGTTTGGTTGAAATTGCTTTTCGTAACACTCGTGTTTTCTACTTTTGTGCCAAGATAATTTTGATTCCGCCAATAGTTATAAACGGAACCAGTAAATTGATTCGAACCGCTTCGGGTAATTGCATTAATACCAGCCCCGGTAAAATCGCTTTGACGCACGTCATATGGAGCAATAGATACCTGAATCTGATCAATTGCATCCAAACTTACCGGTTGAGAGTTAGTCTGCCCACCCGGTAGGGATGCCAATCCGAAGGCATTGTTAAATAATGACCCGTTAATGGTAAGATTATTGTATAAATTATTTCGTCCGGCAAAAGTATTATTACCTGTACTTTGCGGGGTTAATCGGGTCATATCACTAATACTTCGACTAATAGAAGGTATCGCTTTTATTTTTTCATTATTAATATTGGTTGAAGCTCCGGTATGATCGGCATTGAATATCGGATCCTGCTGGCCGGAAATAACAACTTCTTGAATATTAACACCGGTAACTTTCATCTCACTATTTAATTCCAGTTCCTGTCCGAGTGAAAGATAAACATCGTTAATAACAGTTGTTTCATAGCCAACAAAAGAAATTGAAATTTTGTAGGGTCCACCAGTACGAATATTAGATAAATCAAATAATCCTCCTACGCGTGATGTAGTAACATATTGTGTGCCTGAAGGCACATGAATAGCCATTATATTTGCACCAGGTAGTCCTTGGTTTTTTTCATCAAGCACAACTCCGCTTATTGCAGAGGTGGTAACCTGAGCTACTATAGGTACAAATAAGGCAAATAGAATACAAACGATCGTTGTAATTTTTCGAACCATGGTTGTAAGATTTTTTGGGTGATTAATGATTAAATAATTTCCGAAATTATCACAGGTATATGAAATACCCTTTAACCTCAACTTAAATCTTCGTTAAATCAAACGAACTAGGAATTGGTTCTGAAATATATTTCCTACTTCAATAAACCGGTGCATCCAATTACAAAATATCCATTTATTAGAAGTAATAGCGATTCTGAGTGCCAAAGGTTAATAAAAGTTTTTGCAAATTATAACCTAAATTCAGCAAGTTGCTAACGAAATACTAACATTACTATATTACTTTCGTGTCATAGAATTTTTCATAAGGTAATTAGCAAAATTAGTTAGTAGTTGTATGTGGTATTAGGCCGGGTGAAAATACTGATCCCGGCTCTTCTATTACTTTTTAATTAATGCGCCAGGAATATTTTTATTATCATTCAACAAGGCACTGAATTTAAAACACTCAAACTATTGAGTAAAAAATAATTTTATAATGCATAATTATTTATTAGTAAATTATAAAATAAATGGAAAATAAAACTTTTCAGAAAGTAGTGTTTATCCTTATTGCGTTTCTGATTATTATGAATATTATTGAATCATTATTTTTATATTTTCACAATAATAAACATGAGGCCCGCACAACAAGAATTGCTGCTTCAATTATTGGAATGCTTGCCGGAGTGATAAGCGCACTGCACGGTTACGCTGAAATTCTTCATCATAATCTCAGTTTAATTGGTTTTTTGTTTGAAGCAAATACTGGCCGGTTGTTAATTAATTTACCAACATCTGAGTGGACTGGATGGATCGCGCTAACGGTTGTACCTAACTTCCTTATTACAGGCGTACTTGCAATTATTATTTCAATGATAGTTGCCACCTGGGCATTATTCTTTATCCGAGAGAAAAATGCAGGTTTAATTCTTATTATTTTATCATTATTGTTGATACCATTTGGTGGTGGGTTCATCCCTCCGGTTTTTGGAATAATTGCAGGAGTAATTGGAATGGGCATTAAACATAAGAAACAATTGTCCTATCAGAGGATGCAAACCCGAACCCTGCACCTTAACTCACAAAATACTTAATTTTTGCAGCCTTTTTCGACTTTATTTAACTATTATGCCTATATAAGCCTCTATGGAGCATAAACTTGTCCGCAATAATATCGATAATTTCACTGCGGCACTATATCCAGAATTATAAATGTGTTGGCAACTACCTTGGGCCTGTCCTGCCTGCTACCATTGCTTGCATAAACTCAGGGTTACCAACCAAAAGTATCGTGGTTTTACTTTGTTTGTTGCGGCATTGAGCTCTCTGAACAGAGTAAATCTGGGTGAGTGGAGTGAAAAAAAACAGAAGCTATATTTTAAGCTAAATAAGAATTGGAAACTGATTTGTTTGCGCTATATACAAATTATCCGTCTCACACACAGTCGGATTTAGTTAGTGCACAACCTTGTCAGACAAAAACAATTCTCACCTCTCTAACTGGTTGCTTCGCCATAATATAGAAATGATCCTATCATAGAATCTTCCATAATTTCACCGCCGATTTCTCTTTTTACAGCTTCGAGGAATTCTTTGGATTGCGATATTACGATACGATTATTAAACCCAACTGAAGAAGTAACATCTAATTCCTTAGGATTATCGTTACTTATCAGATGAAGATTATGGCTGACGCTTTCTGTCACATTATGACATTTGCCAAGAACATCCATGTTTTTCGTTTTCATAATTTTTGGGGTTATAGTAAGTTGGAGACTTTTCTCATATAATTGATAATTTGAACAGGTCTCAAATATATTAAACTAATATTTGGCGTACGTTAAGTCTATGTTAAATATGTTGATTCGTTTTTTCATGTCAACTTTAAACAACTGAATAGGGTTAGATTTCACCTTTGAAATAAAAAACACACATTGGCTTACCAAAACTTAAAGTGATTTGTCATTTGTTTTACC
>CAYZNC010000170.1:8949-12812 GCA_964478555.1 uncultured Bacteroidales bacterium
TAAAAAACACACATTGGCTTACCAAAACTTAAAGTGATTTGTCATTTGTTTTACCATCAATAAAAAACCCGATGTAAATTAAATAACTTACACCGGGTTTTTTATTTTGTTGAAGTGATCTCGACGCGATTCGAACGCGTGACCCACAGCTTAGAAGGCTGTTGCTCTATCCAACTGAGCTACGAGACCATACAAAATCGGGTGCAAATTTATAAAAAAAATAAGAACAACCAAGGTAAAAATATAGAACATAGATACAAGAACCAAGAATCAAGACATAAGAACCAAGAACCAAGCGTCAAGACTTAAGAATCCAGAGATTAAAAAGGACTTTCCAATTTATTCCATCCTGTCTTCCGTCAGATTATAGTCTTATGTCTTACATCTTGGCTCTTGTGTCTCATATCTTGGCTCTTATGCCTTATGTCTTGTCTCTTACGTCTTATATCTTGGTTCTTGTATCTTATAGTCTTTCTTTCATCTTGCATTTTACCTTCCTATCACCTATTTTTACGACGCATTAAATCCAAACAGTTAATTAAAAAAAACATGAAGAAATCAAAGGTCTTTTTTATTGATTTTCACACCTCTTCCAAAGAGAATATGTATGCCAAGCTCACGAAATTACTTGAAAAAGCAGGGATGTTCAATATCGATTTTTCTAAAAAATTGGTAGCCATTAAAATACACTTTGGTGAACCCGGTAATCTATCTTATATCCGCCCGAACTATGCTGCGGTAGTGGTTAAAAAAATTAAGGATAAAGACGGATTAGTATTCCTAACCGATTCTAATACCCTCTATAAAGGTCGTCGTTCAAATGCCGTGGACCATTTGGAAAGTGCTCATGAAAATGGCTTCAATCCGCTTGCTGTGGGTTGCAACGTTGTTATTGCCGATGGTTTGAAAGGAACCGATTGCCGCGAAATAGAGATCGGCCTCAATCATTGTAAAACCGCTAAAATAGGAGCGGCAATTGCCGATGCCGACGTGATTATTTCTATGAACCATTTCAAAGGTCATGAGTTTGCCTGTATTGGAGGATGCCTGAAAAATCTGGGCATGGGAAGCGGTTCGGTAGGAGGGAAGCTTGAAATGCATTCGAACTCCAAACCACTTATTAATGCGGAAAACTGCACTGCTTGCAAAATCTGCGAAAGAAATTGTGCACATGATGCCATCCATATTTGTGGTAATGGTAAAAAACTTGCTGTAATCGATTATGACAAATGCGTTGGTTGTGGCCAATGTGTGGCTGTTTGTCAGTACGATGGTGCTCAGGTACAATGGGAAGCGGCAAATATGCAGGAAAAAATTGCCGAATATGCATATGCGGTATTAAAGGACAAACCCGCATTCCATATTAATTTTTTGATGGATATTTCACCTAATTGTGACTGCTGGAATGCTAACGATGTTCCTATTGTACCTAATATTGGTATCCTTGCATCATCCGATCCTGTGGCTATTGACAGAGCCTCGATAGATCTCGTGAATAAAGCTCCGGTTAATAAAAACAGCGTACTGGAAACAATCCAAATTAATGGTAATGATAAATTTATGTCAGTTCACCCCCATACCGATTGGAGAATCAGCCTCAACTATGCAGAAAAAATAGGCCTGGGCTCACAGGAATATGAATTGGTGGAAATGTAGAGATAGTCGTAAGTAGTTAGTAAAGAAAGTACTAAGTACTAAGTAAAAAGAATTACAAAAATAGACAGGTATTTGCCATCGGAGCTAAACCTGCCAGAGTCTTTTTCAGACCTGGCAGCGTTAAAACCTCCCGTCAGCCTAATGTCTAATGACTAATTACAAACAACATGCAAGCCTCTTTCTACCGCACAGAAAACGATAAAGTCAGATGCACGCTATGTCCGCATCATTGTTTGATCGGCAACGGACAGTATGGTATTTGTCGCGTACGCAGAAATATCGGAGGTACCCTCTTTGCAGAAACTTATGGTCAGCTTTCAGCTATTCATGTTGATCCCATAGAAAAGAAGCCTCTTTACCATTTTTTTCCGGGCCGTAATATTTTGTCGGTTGGAAGTGTGGGTTGCAATATGCATTGTGCGTTCTGCCAGAATTGCGACATTTCTCAGGTTGGTGTGCGTGAGTTTAACGAGTTAAAGGAATATACTGTAGATCAATTAGTTCATGAAGTAACGACGATCCGGGGAAATTTGGGACTTGCTTTCACCTATAATGAACCTTCTATATTTTTTGAATATATGCTTGACGTGGCAAAGGCAACGCATAAACTTGGGTATAAAAATGCTATGATTACCAATGGATACATTGAAGAAGAGCCTTTGCAATTACTATTGCCGTTCATTGATGCATTTAATGTAGACCTGAAGGCATTTACCGATGATTTTTATCGAAAACAAACCCATTCGCACCTCGAACCGGTTAAGCGAACCTTAGTAACCCTCCGGAAAGCTAGTAAACATACTGAAGTAACTAATTTGATTATTCCCGGACTTAACGATTCCGAGGAGGAATTTGCCGCGATGATCGATTGGATTTATGACGAACTGGGTGATCAGACCGTTTTGCACATTTCGCGTTATTTTCCACGTTATCAGATGACCAGGCCTTCAACTGCAGATTCGATTTTAACCCATTGTTTTGAAATTGCTGCGGCTAAACTTAAATATGTTTATTTGGGTAACACAGGTACTAATTTGCGGGGAAACGATACTTATTGTGCCCGGTGCAAGTCGCTGATTATAAAAAGAAACGGTTTTAACATCGATGCCTCCGGCATTACAACGGAGGGTAATTGTGTTAAGTGTGGAAATGATGTGGTGAGAAGGTAGTAAGTGTTCGATAGTTGTTGATACTCACTAACTCACCGTTCCTTGAGCGGAGTCGAAAGGAGTTTGGAGTTTAAGTAGTCCCATTGTCAGATAACACCTTCATTTAATGGTGGTTTCGACTCCGCTCAACCACCGTCCCTACTCAATCATATGGTGTCTTTCAATTATCGGAGCCATTAGTTCTTTGTCACTCACCGTTCCTTGAGCGGAGTCGAAAGGAGTTTGGAGTTTAAGTAGTCCCATTGTCAGATAACACCTTCATTTAATGGTGGTTTCGACTCCGCTCAACCACCGTCCCTACATACTACTTCTTGCTTATATCTTCTTCCAATTGCAAAAGCACCTTTTGAAGGTCACTATTACACTGGGTAATCAGGCTTTTAAGTTTTTTATTGGTATCGTCATTCTTGCTGTTACATTCAATATCGCGGATTACCTGCTTTAGGCAATCGATTTCCATAATATCAAAGGATGGTTTAAGTTTATGAGCCAGTTCGCTAACCCGCTCAAAGTTTTTTTGTTTATATTCCGTTTGAAGATCTTTCCAAATGGGAGGAGTAGTAGATATAAATAATTTTATCATTTCTTTGATAGTGTCCATATTGTTTCCGAACATTTTACTCATACTCTGCAAGTTGTACATTTTTTTCGGAGTATCCTTAACGCTATCGTTTTTAACATAGGCAACCATCGTTTTTATTTTCTTCGGATTTACATAGGTGATAATTTTTCTAAGCAAATCCTCGGGATCAAATGGTTTGGTGACATAGTCGTTCATACCAGCCTCCAGTGCTTGTTCCCGGGAGCCTTTCAAAGCTGCCGCAGTAACGGCGATTATGGGTATGTCGAGTTTGAGTTTTTCCCTTATAATTTTGGTTGCTTCTACACCTCCCATTTCAGGCATTTGTCTGTCCATCAATACGATGTCGTAGCGGTTCTTTTTAAGCATTTCTATGGCAATCACGCCATTTTCGGCGATATCGGGTTCAACATTCCAGGTCTTAAATATCGATTTTATAAGATATTGATTCACTTTAT
>CAYZNC010000171.1:0-2839 GCA_964478555.1 uncultured Bacteroidales bacterium
TCTCCTTTATCCAGGGCTGACAACCCCAAGCCAGACACCAGTCCTGACCTTCAGCTGGTGTAAAAATATGATAGTTTTGAGCCTGAACTCCATGAAATGTGGAATAAGCATCCCATGGATCTATTCTTGATTTATTGGGATGAAATCTGTCAATAAATGGACCGCCTGAAAAATCGCCATCTACAATCAGTTCTAAGATATCATGGTGTAAATCGGTTCTGGAAAAATCCCAGTAATTATCATAAGCCTCATATAGAAAGTAAAGCCGGTTAAGGCCTTTTACCCAACCAATCCGAACCCTTATATTCAGGTCGTTGGTATCAAGCTTCGCAATTTTTCCGAAATCTTCAACCAGTTGGTCGCTGCCGATGACATAACTTTTTGGTACCATGGCCCAATCATCGGCATTTCCATCAATCCGTGGAATCATATTGGCCGGAAATTGGAATATTTTTAGGGTACTGTCAATTTGTGCATTGGATCGCATTGAGCGACCAATTAAAAAAAGCAATACAAACAGCAGATATTTCATTTTTAATGTTTTATAACAATTATTTTGGTTTCGTAAGGTTCGAATGAGAGGCTAAATTGAATGATTGATGAGCCGTCATCACAAACTATTGGCGTTCTATTTCCGGTTATAGCATCCCAATATTCAGCAGTTCCTTTGCCTGCAAGTACCGCTTTCCTGAGTTGAGTCTCACCACTTTCGTTAAAAAGGAAGTAAAGTTCAGCGTCATTAAAGGTTCTGTGAAGGTATTTTACAGCAGGGCAGGAGGGAGTTAACATTACATCCGGTTGTGGTAAAGCATTAACAACGGCCGAACTTAGTTTTCCGGAAGGTTCCAGCAAAGCCCCATTAATTTGAAATGGTTTCGAAGCATTTAAAAAGGTTTTTTCAACCATTAATGCGGGCATATTTCCCATAAATATGACTTTACCACCTGCAGTGGCAAAGGCTTGTAATTTTTCAAGTGAAGCTTTGGAAATGACGCTGACCGACGGAATGATAATCGTTTTATATGTTTGCCCACTGAGGTTTTTTAAGGTGCCATTTTCGATTTTCAAAAGCGATGACAATGCCTGTTCATCAACAAAGTCAAAATCGCGCTGTTGTTCCATCAGTTGCTGTGCTAAGGCAAGCACACTATTGTTGGATTCGTTATCGCCATACCACATGCTGGAGGTCGGAAAATAAAGGCCTATCTGCGCTGCCGGTTTTCCTACGGAGAGCAAATAAGTTGCACGATTTACATAGTTTGCCACCGGTGGAAAGGTATCGGACATAAAAAAACTTGACCTTGCTACACTTGCATTTCCAGTTGGTTTTCTGGTTGAGGCAGACATAAACATAACCTGAACAAAGTTAATGCCACGAACCAGTTGATAGTCAATCACCCATTTAGCTTGAGGTACCGTTGGGCGGTGTGTAAATGCGGCAAAGCTTTCGGTGAATGCACGGGGTTTCCCAAATAGGTGCGCTGCAGATGAAGCTAGTTTTGGGTAGTCAGCGACATGATCCATCCAAATTTGGCTCCATATACAATCTACCCCGGGAACGCCCACATTCCGCATATCTTTGAAATAATCACCTTCTGATTTAACCAGTTCCGGGCCTATTTCTTCGTGGTTGAGATGAACGATATATTGTATATTATTCTCCCTGCACCAATCGGCCTGTACGGTAAAAAAATTTTCACTGAATAAGGAAGACCAAACGTCCCAGTAATCAGCTTTAGCGCGTTTCATTTCTTCGGTTGGATGCGCTACAAAGAAAGAAGCCAGGTAAGGCGTTACATCGTACCCTTTACGGTTTTTGAATTCTTCGATCATTTTGGGTGTCCATGGCGTATAGGCAAAGTCAGGTTCGTCGCCCATCAGACCCATGAATGTTTTACCAAATTCCTCGCCGAAGTATTTTTTATATTGAGCATGTGTCCAAGCTAAGAATTGACGAGTGGCTTCGGGATTTAAATAGTCAAAAAGCGATGCCGTTGTGTCTTTTCCTCGGGTAGGGTTATTGGCCGACCTGGTAACGGATGTTTTAAAGCGGTGCCCGGCCAACATAATTTTCCAATTACCTTCCGGAGCCTGCCAGTTGAGTTCACCGTAGCTGACGTCAATTAGTTTGCAACTATTGTCGATCTGATTGACAGCTACTGCGCTTATGGTGGAAGATGAAAGTTTACGGGAAATTTTATCTCCGGTTTTGAGGTCAATTTTTTCGGTTATTACCAGTCCCTGCATTTTCAGGTCGGGGCGTTCTGTACTGAATTTTCCACCGGCAAAACCGCTTGGGTATTTACCTTCGTCTTCAGCCCAAACACGCAAACCTCTTATTTTTGCCTGTTCTACAGCAATTTTTACCAGTGCAAACCATTCGGGAGAAAGGTATTTTGCCGTCATTCCGTAACCTGCTTCAATCATTACCCCGCGAAATCCCATAGCTTTGATCTTATCAAGATCGCGTTTGATGATGGTATCGGACATTGGTCCGTCCCAGCCCCACCAAAGGATCATACCATATTCAGGCGGAGGGGATTGGAAATTACCAGCAATCTCAGTGATGCCAGGGTCGGTGATTTCCTGCCATGGGCGTTGAGCCGATATCGAAATGCCAAAACAGATCAGAAGTGAGATGAAAATCAAATTTCTTATCATCTATCAATTATTTGAATTTTTCAGCAGACAACAGGTAATTAGCCAAAGGGCTATTTTTTAGATCTTTGATGCCCTGAGCAACACAGGCAGCATTTATTTTTGCCCCCTCCAGGGAAGTATGGGTATGGTCTGCACTTGTGTACATTGTTTTACTAGCGGTTTCTTCACCAATTTTATT
>CAYZNC010000171.1:2939-12765 GCA_964478555.1 uncultured Bacteroidales bacterium
CGTGCTCGTGAAGTATCTGCCAGGGGACTTCCATCGTTGTGGCCAAACTGCATAATCACGTAATCGCCGGATTTTATTTTCGCCAGCACGTTGTTCCACAGACCTTTCGTTTGGAATGTACGGCTACTGGTTCCTCCAAGCGCATCATTTACAATGGCGATTTTAGCAGTGTCAAAGAAATTACCTAAGAAATTACCCCAACCCCATTGGCCTCCATCGCCCTTTCCTTTACCGTTTTTAACGGTTGAATCGCCAATCAGGTAAATGGTAGGTCGTACGGGTTGATAAACGGTCCAGGCACCTGCAATGAACAGTACCGCAAAAAGATAAATTTTTGTTTTTTTCATAGTAGGAGAATATATGTTGTAATTATACGTATAGATTCTGGAGCAAAATAGCTTTTCGGCCAACTGGCGTTAAACAAGACTGTAAAATACATTAATTTAGATATTTACAGTAAATTTTGTGAGTGAGTTCGTAGAAACAATATAATGATTTCAGCGCAAAAGTCCAAAAAAATGTTTTGTAGTGCGTGTTCCGAATTTTTCTTGAAGATATAAAAGGGGATTAGCGATTTCACAATCACCAATCCCCAAATGAACTACTATTATTACTACTTACGAAATTACTTTAATAGCCGGGATTCTGATAAGCCGCTTTTGCAGCTGCATCAAGCGGATTTTTATTAGCATCCGTCAATAAATCCAGGAATGACTGAGGCCATGCTTTAAAAGTATGGTGTTTATCGAATATACCTTTACCAATACCTCTTGCTCCGATTCCTCCGGTTGAAACATCATCGAGGGCAAATGGAAAATCAGTTGTTCCGGTAGATGTTGCTGGAGCTCCCATTTGATCACGATAATAAATTCTATCATAAAGAATACCGGCATTATGAAGATCTTCCCAGTTGGTTAACTCGAAAATTAATTCGCGGGCACGTTCGTTGTAAATAAAATGAATAAAACGATCTGCATCAGAGGATACAGTAGGAGGATAATTTTCCAAAATAGCTTTGGGGGAACCACCCGACCATTCGGTACCATCAACCGTAATTTGACTATAGGAATCGGCAGTCACTTTATACGGGGCAACCTTATCTGCTGCGGGAATACTTAATCTCCCTGAAATAACAGCAGGTTCAAGTGTTACCAATACGTCTGACCGGCTTTCAGCAGGGTGATAGGCTGCTCGTTTACGTAGAACATTAATATCAGCAATAGCAGAAGCATAATCTCCTTTTCGACCGTAAGCTTCTGCCCGAACAAGATAAGTTTCGGCAAGCCGCATCAGAGGAATATCAATCGCACCACTTCCGTTCGGGTCCGTTCCTTTTCCGCGGTTGATATCCAACCATTTCCTTGGTCCCATGTACCATTGAGCAACGTCAACACCTCTGTCGAGCCCAAAATATCCTCCCTTATCGCCACTTAACCTGTACATTAACTTTCTGCCTGTTATATTTGTAATGATTGGATTGACAGGGTCAACATCAGCTCCTGGTTTGAAACCAGTGATGGTATTTCCGGTTTTAGTAAAGTATCCTGCTTTTCCAGGGCTTCCAGCTGTCCAACGCACCATCATAATAAAAGGCTGACTGGCCACCCATAATGAATCTAAGGGCTGATCCTTCGAATTTTCAATATAAACAATGGAACGCTTTTGATAATGAATCTTACTTGCTGTTGTAACCGTTACTGCGGGATCAGTGGTAGCTTTAAGCCTATTATTATAATAGTAAGCGGTAGCAAGATCCCATGGTTTACCCCCAGTTTCAGTAATATCAGTTGCTAAGTAATCAGTCAAATAAGTTTTATAGTAGCGGGAATCGTTTGCCCGATCCGTATACATATCACAGCCCCAATCAGAGGGACCGGCAGTGGCATAAGGTCGGCCATAATCCATAACACGCCCTGTGCAGGCCCGAAGTGATGTGTGATTACTATTGTATAAATGCACTAACGTATTGCCGTACCTTCCATCTAGAATTTGTGTAGGTTCATACATAGCTAAAAGAAGTATCTCTTTGCATTTATTTCTTGAATAATCACCAATAGCATTTTTCCAAAGACTGGCAAAATCAGGTTCCAATCCACCATAGGCGCTATTACTTTTCAGAATATTAATTGCTAAAGTAGAAGCATATATAGCAGAGTCAAGGTCGGTAGCTACATTTCCTTTGTACAACATTTGTAAATGGGTTTCGGCACTGTTCGCCCAATTAGCGGCCTGAGCTCTGTTTAGATAAAGTTTGGCTAATAAATGAGCAGCAGCAGGCTTTGTAATACGGCCGAGTTCAGTTGTAGTAGCAGGTAATAAAGTAATTGCAATGTTTAGATCCGAGATCATTTGTTTGTAAATATTCTCCAGCGATTCCTTGGGAAAATTAAAGTTTGCCGGCAAACCAGCGTAGCTTTTAAGAACCAGAGGAACAGCCCCTAACTGGTTAGTTAACATATAATAAGCATAGGTCCGGAGAAATAGAATTTCACCCTTTCGTAAAGCCAGTTTTGCTTGGTCTGTAGCACCCATGGCTGCGTAATTTTCAAGGAAAATATTGCAACGACTTACTTCAGGATAAACACCTTCTGAAACGCCCCCACTGATAGATCCAATTAAAGGATTTACTTGTGGAGTCATTCTTGTTGCTGAACTAGCAATATTTGCTCCCCAACCATCAATGGCATAAGAACCCATCGATTGACGGTCTGCATTAGACCATTTAAATACTTCAACGTCGGTAGAGGTGCCAAACAAATACTGTCCTTGATTGTAGTCCGGCTTAAAACGTAATATTTGATAACTTCCTTTCACCAAGGCTTCAAGACCATCAGTAGTTTTGTAATAATCTTGAGTGAGCGTATTTACAGATTTTTCTTCCAGATACTTTTGACACGCAGTGAAGGATAAAATCAAAGCGGTTATAGTAATATATTTTTTCATCATAATAAATTTTTTAAGTAAGGTATGATGGAACGTCCCATATCTTATTTTTAATATTATACTGATAGTTGCAAAATGGGAGTTTCATAAATTTAAATTATAAGATTATTATTAAAAGCCCACTCTAAGACCTAATACGTAGCTTTTAATGATCATGGTATTATTATTGGCACCCCCTGTGGGGTCACCACTAGAGTTATAATTTGTCCATCCGGTTGCATCATCAGGATTGATACCTGCTTTTACCACAGTGCTGCCAAATATAAAAGGATTGAGTACTTGTCCGTATATTTGGAGGCTTTTTACATGCATCTTGCTTAACAACGCCCCTTTTAGACTATAGGACAAAGCAATGTTCCTGACAATTACAAAGGAACCATTATTCATATAGGTAGACCTGAGGACATCCTGGCTAATAGTGCCGGTCGCGGTTGTGGGTTGGGGCCATCTACCGCCAGGATTTGTCGGAGACCAAAAATTACTGGGATCCATATGGCGAACGTAACCCACAAAATTTCCTCCCGTAGATCCTCCTGGTTGCAGTGAGGAAAAATAGGATTGTCCGAACCGTGCATAAACAAAAGCGCTTAATTCAAAATTCTTATAATCAATCGTATTGGTCATACCACCTATCCATCGGGGGCGAGGGTTACCTTTAAATTTTTTATCCGCATCTTCGAGTATGTGATTTGGATCGCCTTGCTCAATAGGTTTATACTGGCCCGGAGCAAAAGTAGTTCCATTTGCCTTCCAAAGGGCCATTTCTGCCTGATCTTCAGGAGTATTCTACCACAAACCATCAATTAGATAACCTCTGAATGGCCTCATATCCTGAATGGGTTGTCCAATATACCATCCATTACCAGGCATGTCCTGTGCGCCATTAACCAGGGTCATAATCTCTTCCTTATTTCTGGTATAGTTTAAGTCTGTTGACCAACGAAAATCTTTGGTTTGAACATTGACGGTAGACACGGTTAATTCAAATCCACGATTTCTAACTTTTCCGATATTCGAAGTAATGACAGGATAACCGATGACAGCAGGAATATTTTGATCCATTAAGTTATTCGATGTAATAGTTCTGTATATTTCCATAGATCCGGTAACCCTGTTTTTTAGCAATCCAAAATCCAAACCAACATTTACCTGTTCGCTTCTTTCCCATCTTAGTTCAGGGTTTTGTATGAAATAAGGATTAAACCCTATAGCAGGAACATCAGCTGATCCATTGTTAAAAACGTAGTTGTATTGAGAAAGAGGAGCGGATGTGGAATAAGCATTTATATTAGAATTTCCAACTACACCATATCCTGCACGTAGTTTTATTTCATTAATCCATTTCACGGATTTCAAAAATGATTCTTCCTGCAATTTCCATGCTGCAGCGAACGACGGGAAAAGATCCCATTTGTGACCCGGAGCAAGCACGGACGAACCGTCTCTACGAATGGTAGCAGTAAGCAAATACCTGCCTAATAATGTGTAGTTTAAACGTCCCATAAAGGACATCAACTTGTTTTCGTTAAAACCAGTACCATACGAATCCGGATTACCATTCAGGTTAGCAGCCTGGTTATACCATTCAGGGGTATCATACATGATCTTTGATGCATTGATAAATACAAATTCATTGCGGTTATCCTGCACAGATTGGAGCAACGTGACCCCGATAGTATGTACACCAAAGCTTTTATCCAAATACAACAAATTCTCCAACATATATTGTGAATTGTCCTCAGTACGATAAGTTGCAGCAGCATATCCGGGAACAGCAGTAGCAGAAGTGGGTCTTCTAAGTGTCGATTGCGATCCCTGGAAAGTTCCGTTTCTATTATAGCGGAAACCCGAGCCAAAGTTCATTCGGTATTTAAGCCAGGAGGTAAATTTAATTTCACCATAGAGATTGGCCAGGATATTGATGGCACGTCTTTGATCATCGGTATTATTCAAATCTATCAACGGATTCCATACAGGAGCTCCCGTGTTGTTTCCCGGATTAAGATTAAGATTCCCATTGCCATCATAAGGTGACGCCAGTACATACTGGCTCAAGGCCATACCGTATGCATCTTGCGGACCAGTAGCACTACCCGAACGATAAATGGTACCATAATGTTGATTTGAAAATGATGCACTAACAGATGTTCCTGCTGTAAACCATTTAAACGGATTGATATCACCATTTGCCTTGATGGTATACCGCTCATAACTTTGGTTTTTCTGTGTTCCGTCATTTTTTAGGTACCCGACGGATAAGTATAATTTTGAAGTTTCATTTCCAGCTGAAATCGATAATACGTGATTCTGCGTTACACCTGTTCGAGTAAGTCTTTTAATCCAGTTTGTAGTAGGTACTTGTGATGTGCTATAAGCAGGTACCTGAGCAGGGTAACCCATATCTAATTCAGCTTGAGTCGCATCACGTAATTTTACATCAGCAAAAGTGCCCGGATCATTCCATTCGTAACCGGCTCTGATGGAACTAATAACGTCTTGATCTCCGTTGCCGAACCGTTTAATATCAGCGTCGGGATTTGGGTAATTTACTGCTGCCCCAGCTGTTGTTGTATATGTTCCACCATTAATAGCTGCAAGTCTGTAACGATCCAATGCTTCTCCGCCGCTGGCCCAATCAGTTAACGGAGTTACATTATCAAACGATAAGGTAGCGTCATATTTAACGGATACTTGTCCTTTGGTACCTTTTTTTGTGGTCACTAATACAACCCCGTTTGAACCACGAGCTCCGTAAATAGCTGTTGCAGAAGCATCTTTTAAAACATCGATGGTAGCTATATCATCCGGATTAATATCATTGATAGTTCCCATTAATATAATACCGTCAACCACATATAAAGGAGTATTGTTAGAAGCAGAAATTGAGGTAGAGAAAGATCTGGTTCCTCTAATGCTTATGCTGGCAACTTCTCCGGGACGAACATTGGAAATAATATCGACCCCCGCAGTTTTACCTTGCATAGCCTGAACTGCATTTTGTACAGGCCGGTCTTCAAGTTCTTTGGAACCAAGACGTGATACCGCTCCGGTTACATCGCTCTTTTTCACAGCGCCATAACCGACAACCACAATTTCTTCAAGATTCTTGATATCTTCAACCAACGTAATATCGATAGTGGATTGTCCGCCAATAGGCCTTTCTTCCGTGAGATAACCAACAAATGAAAACAACAATACGGCGTTGGCATCGGGAACTACGATGGAGAACTTACCATCGGCATCGGTGATAACACCTCTTGTGGTACCTCTTACCACAACGTTAACACCTATTAATGGCAGCCCATTCGCATCTGCGACCTTTCCAGTAATGGTAAGGTTCTGGGCTACTGCTGTTGTAGCAGGAGTAATCACGATTACTTTGTCTACTACATCATAAGTAGCCCCTTTTGCAGCAAGCAAAGTATTAAGTACATCGCTTATCAGTTTGTTTTCAGCAGTGTAACTTAGTTTAGCCTTCAGATCGATCTGATCTACTTTGTAAAAGATTTTAAACTCGCTCTGATTTTCAATTTCCTTGAAAATGTCGGTAAGCGTTCCATTGGTGATATGCAATGACACTCTGGCATTTTGTGAATACGTGGAGGCCGACAATTGTAGCGTAGTAAGGAGGATAAAAAAATTAGTCAGGTTCATAAGTAAAATTAGTTTTCTTAAGCATTTTAACCGGAAAATGCAAGTAATCGTTTTTTTTCTCATAATTTTGTAGTGTTTTATGTTAATAGATATCTGTTACTTCGCAGGGAAATAAGCGCGGGTAGCAGGTGTTCATTACAGGATCGGGGAATGCGGCAACATTTCCCGATTTTTCTTTTGGAAAGGATTTGATTTATCTCATGGCTAAGTTTTTTTTAGATTAGTAATAGTTTTTTAGTAGTTATTTTTTAGAATCAATGGTCACGTTATCTTTATCAATAGTGTATATTATTGGCGTTGTTCTTCCAATAACCAGCAGTACTTGTTCAATCGGCTCATTATTCACAAATTTTCCAGTGTAGCGGTTACTAAGTAAGTTTAAATCATTTATTCTGATGTTCATGTTATACCAACGCTCCAGACGTTTAACCAGATCTCCGAAAGTTTCGTTCTCAAACACCAGTTGCCGGTCCTTCCACGATATTTCAGAAAGAATTGTTTTCTGTTCATAAATAACAGGAATAATTTCCTTTTTGAAAGGCTTTTCAATGGGTTTGGACGCTTCAAATCTGGCAATTTGAATTTTCTGATCCTGCTTACTAAACACCGCTTTTTCATTTGGGCTCAGGAAAAAAGGCTTGGTTTCAGATCCACCATTCTCTTCCTTGGCAATTTGCACCTTACCTTCAACCAACGTTGTTTCGATGGTTTTATCGTTAGCGTAACATTTTACATTGAAGCTTGTTCCCACAGCCTTTACAGTTATGGAAGAAGCATGTACAAAAAACGGTTTCTCAGGGTTTTTAGCTACCTGAAAAAAAGCTTCACCTTCCAGGTATACATCCCTGGTTTGTATTCCGTAATTGTTTGAATATTTGATTTTCGTTCCTGAATTGAGCCAAACTATGGTTCCGTCCGAAAGAATGAGCTGGCTTTTTTGGGAAGGAGGCGCATATGCAGTAATATAATTGACGTCCAAAGGTTTGGTTGTAGGCTTCAACAAGATATATTTTACAAAGAAGGACATGGCAACAAGGATCACCAACACTGCGGCAACATTTACAACCCAATTGATTAAATGTCGTTCGGAATGGGTATTTGCTTCCTTATAATTTTTGATTTTCTTATTTAGTCTCGAAAGGGCGAGCTCAATTTCTATATGGTCGTTAACAGGATTGTTGCTTTGTTCCCATATAGCGCAGATCTGATTAAATATAATAACACTTTCCTGTTTTGACTTTAACCACTCCAATAACGAAATTAGTTCATTTTTGCTGGCTGTTCCACTTAAATATTTGTGAATGATTTCGGTATATTGTTCTATCAAATCCATAAATTAATCTGTTTTAATTAATAGACAGAAAAAATATGGCTGACCCTACCTCAGGGATAAAATATTTTTTATGAAATTTTTAGGAAGGGTAATGTACTTAACCGCCCCTGAAGTATAGTCCGTATAAAGTTTGCAACTAACTGTAAGTGGGGAACTAAGCTCCTATAGGAGCGACCTCTTTGTAGCAGGGTTTTATGTTATACTTTTGAATCGACGCACGAACCATTTTAATTAAAGCGATTCATAGGATTGCGTCGAAAGATAAGGCATTGATAAGGTACAATCATCTTATTCATTCTTCGATTCAAGGTAGTGACTCATCCAAAAGGGCATTTTAGTCTCTTATATTCAATGTCACCCCCTGTGGGTCCCTATCGGTGGCTTAGAGGTGAGTAAAGATTTTTTAGAAGCGAAGCATGCATAAAAACAGGAGCATATACAGAAAATCTTTAAGCTCATCTCTCAGAAAATGCAACGCTTTTGTTATGTGTTTTTCCACTCCTTTTAAGGTAATTCCCAAATAATTGGCTATTTCTATGTTCTTCATACCAAAATGCCGGCTTAACTTAAAAACCAACCTGCATTGTTCAGGTAATTTCTCCACAGCTTTACTGATCGCTAACGAAAGTTCCTTTTCTAAAAATAAATCATGATGATATTGAAGGATCTCCAGATAGATGTTCTCTGGATCATTAAATTGATTATCAAGTTGGTTAAATTTGTGTTTATCTTTTAAATAGCTAATGGATCGGTTATAGGTAGAAGTTCGTAAATAGGCATCTATCGAATTGATATTTTCAATCAATTCAGGCTTTAACCATAAATTATAAAAAAGAGTTTGTACAATGTCTTCGGCAGCATCAATATCGTTTGTAATATGCTGGGAATAATTTCGAAGTTTAAGATAATACATTCTGAATAAACGGTCGAAGGCTGGTTTATCTCCTGCCTTGATCATTTTCAGTAAATTAATAATGGAGAGGTCTTCCATTTCTGATGGTTCACATGCAAACGGATATGGTTGCAAAATAATAATTAAAGTTCAGTAAAAAAAATCATGCATTGCATTGACAATAACATGGTGACTACCTGCAAATAAAAAAGAAGTTAACGGAATTAATGATTGTAAGGTACTTGCGTCATTAATTCCGCTAACTTCTTTTCTTCAAACCCTGGGTTTATCCCTTATTCTTTTTTAAGTTTAAAGGTTATGGAGCTATCATGCTTAGTCACAACCATTAAATAAATTCCTGATGGCAGGGACGAGAGGTTAATTTCTTCTATGCCATTAGCAGTCTTAATTTTTCTTTCAGCTATCTTTAAGCCCACCGTATTGTAGATTGCAATTGACACATCTGCGTTCTGGCCCATGAGGTCAATATTTAGAATATCGCTCACAGGATTAGGATAAACTTTAATATTCGAAATCTGCAAATCTTTAATACCCGATTGACCCGTGGCGGTAACTGTAATAATGCCTGGTTTGGTAATGGAATCGCTACAAGTACCGCTGGTAGCCACTAATTTAATGTTTTTAGCACCCAGAATATTAAAATTGAAGGTTGGCGTTTCTGCTGTTAGCGTTTGATCAACTCCGTCGCCGCTCATAACCCATCTATATGTTGATGCATCAGAACTCAGATTTGTGGCTGTAGCAGTACCACCTTGCTTAACAGACGAGGCTATAGAAAAATCTGCTTTTACTTTATTTACGAAAACAGTTACATTAGACATTTCCGACAAACAGGTACCATCAGTAAATTTGGCATTCAGTGTTAAATCCTGAGCATCGATTGCGTAAGTTGAAGCTGTAGCTGGCAATAAATTATTACTAGCATCAAACCATTGAATAGCATTTGTGCCCTGGTTTGTAATCTTTATCGTTTGACTGGTGTT
>CAYZNC010000172.1:0-12734 GCA_964478555.1 uncultured Bacteroidales bacterium
TAACTACAACTACTAACTACTACCTAAAACTAAACTACTACTACTTATATTTTAAACTATTGTTTTTGTCTATTTATCTTGTGAAATCTACGATTTGTACAAGTTCATTATAGGTTAAACAAATTATATGCCAAAACTTTTTTCCAGATTTTAGGCCGGGTTGAAATAAGAAAGTATGGTTTCGATAAGGATAACTATGAAAAATGAAGGCGATGCGCCGAAAATATGTGGAATTTTAAAATTAAGAGCTCTCTGCAAAAAATTATAAGCTTAAAACCATTTTTCTGAGGACTTGTTTATGCAATGGTATTAATCACAGCGAAGACGCAAAGACGCGAAGAAAATAAACATTGCGTCTTCGTGCCTTTGCGGTAAATAAATAAATTTTATATGGAACAAAAACTACCACTGCCTCCCTTTACGCTCGAAACAGCGAAACAGAAAGTACAGATGGCGGAAGATGCTTGGAATACGAAAGATCCGGAGAAAGTTTCGCTTGCTTACACCATCGATACGGAATGGAGAAATCGTAGTCAGTTTATCAACGGACGAGAAGAAGTAAAGGCTTTTTTGAAAGCCAAGTGGGAAAAAGAATTAGACTATAAACTTAAAAAAGAGTTATGGGCATTTACGGACCATAGAATTGCGGTTAGGTTTGAATATGAATGGCACGATACTGCGGGACAGTGGTATCGTGCCTATGGCAATGAAAATTGGGAATTCGATGAAAATGGGTTAATGAAAAAACGCTATGCCAGTATAAATGATGTTCTCATTAAGGAATCGGATCGTAAGTTCAGGTAATGGAATAAGTAAGGTTGCAAACTTTTCGCAAAAGTTTGTATATTTGTTGATTACAATTAACTAATAATACAACAATATGAGAGCAGGCTTTTTGATTATCTGGACCCTTGTGGTAATGGGGGTATCGTGTAAAAAGGATAGTTCGGGTGAATTAATGGTTACCAAAATGTCTGCTACGATAGATGGTAAAGCATGGGATTCTGTCATAAGAACTGCGGTATTGCAAGCTAATACCAATATCTTTATAATCACAGGTACCTCGCTTACAGGTGAAATTTTGGAGGTAACTACTTATGGCATCACTCAGGGGACGTATGAGTTATCCGTAGGTTCTCTTAATGCCAAGTGTTTAGGAACCTATAAAGCATCCATTAGTGCAGGCACCAGTGATATTTATGCGAGTTCAAGCGGCACCGTAGTGCTGACAAAAGTTGATAAAATAGCTAAGAAAATTTCCGGCACTTTTGTATTCACATTATACTGTCCGAACAGTGTCACACCCATGACAGTGAGCAATGGCGTTTTTAATGATTTGTCCTATACGGAGCAATAAAAACAATATAGTTTGTAAAGGTGCGGATTGCTATTAATGATGCTTGCCATTTGCAATACCTGTAATAAAAAAACCTTTGGGGTTGGTGAGAAACCGCCAAAGGTAAAGGTTAGAGCCGTGCAGAGAAGACGTTACTGTTAACGGTTTATCCGGATATTCTCACCGTCTTCCCAATCTTTATATTCGTTAGTATAGTAGAGGTAACCCGAACTGGCCGGTGCCTGATAAGTACCAGGGATTTCGGCTTTCAGGTCGAAATAAAGTTCATGTGTTTCTGAGGGTTTCAATTCCCGGTAATAAATAACCAGATAATTTTTAATCACTTCGTAAAAGTCGATCTTGTGTTTATCCATGATTTCTTTTAGCTGCCATGGCTGTAAACTGAGTCCCGAAGGTATACCTACAAGTGCAACAGTCATGGGTAAGCCTTCGCTGGTTTTATTTGTCAAGTTTACTGTCAGTCTCACGGTTTCGCCCACATTTGTGGTTTTTGTTGAGAGCGAAGTTTTGAGATTTATTTTACAGTTACTGCTCGACTCGGGTGTAAGAGAGTTCCAGGTGACATCGAAAGAATAAGGTAAAGGTGTACTCGTTTCCAAATATCTTAATTCAATATTGTTTTCGCCATCTTTTAGGAGTGTTTCCAGATTTTCTATCAAAATTTTACCCTTGGTACCTTTTTCATAAGCATAGCAAGCGGCTTTCTTGCCATTAATCATAATTTTAATTTTGCCACTTTCCGATGTTTGCTTGGATATTTCAGCATATTTTTTGATAGCTTTTAGTGCAAGTATAGTCGCCTGAGTTGAACCGAATCCTCCATTAGACCTGGAACTAACCAGATAATTTACGGTGTTGGTTATTTGTTTCCAATCCACGTTTGTAGATTTCATAAGGGCTATTGCATAGAGTGAAACGGTTTCAATAGTGAGCGATTTACCATATGATCTGGTAATAGAATGATCGATTTTAATATTATCCCAAAGTTTATCCCGGGAAAGTGCTGCAAGTTTTTCCAAAAGCATCATCCCGTCGCTGTTCTTTTTGTAATTGAACGAAGCATTGGCTAGTAAGGCTAATCGATAAGGGTCATTGCTTGATATAGCTTCGTCTAGGGCTATCTTATACTCTTTTTCCACCTTATCTAATCCTGCTTCGGATATAGCATATACGATATAAGCATTATTAACTGCATCACTGGCTCTGCCGAATGAATCAAGTGCTCTGGAATTTCGTTTAAAGCCGCCTTTACCATCCCGTGTGCCAAGTAGCATATTTAGGGTACGCTGTATCATTTGGTTGTCCACACCATTGTAGACGTTTCTCATATCTGTAAATTCCATAAGGCCGTATGCAGTGAGACCTTCATGTGCAGGAGCTGCACCAAACCACTCATATCCTTTCTCTGATGTTTCAAAACTTGTTAATCTCTTATAACCCATGTCGATTAATTTAGATGCCTTCCTCACCACTGCATGATCTTGTGAATTTGTTTCATTGAGATATTGCAGCACCATAATATTAGGATAGGTGCTTGAAGAAGTTTGTTCGAAACATCCATACGGCTCATTAAGTATGGATTCGACTCCCGACATCAGATCCGTTAGTAAATCGGGAAATGCCGAGAATGTTGCTTTAATGGAACCGGTTACAGGTTTATTAATGACAAAAGAGAAACGCTTTTCATTTTCTTTTCCGGAAACTGAAAAGATGGTAGGGAAGCCTTTGGATTGTACATCAATTGCCTGGATAAAAGCATCGCTATATTTTTCGCCTTTAAAAGAAATTTTAATCGTGTCTTTGCCAGCTATACTTTTCACAAAAATAGGAATTAACAAAGTTTTTGAAGTATTTGGCTCAATGGTAACTGATTCCATGGCATTGCCAATTGAAAGTAAACATTTGGGCAAGCGTATATCAAGTTTTCCGGTTATTAAATTGTTTGTATTATTTTTAATAATGAGCGGCATGTTTACCGTATCACAAAAGGTTAAATATGAAGGAAACTTTGCCGCCAAACTGAAAGGCATTTGTGTAAAGTATTTTTTTTCTTCTCGGCCAACATTACCATTTATTCCTATGCCTTCAGTAATTGCCCTGAAGGTGGTTATTTCGTCGGAGTTATAAAATTCAACTGTAGCCTGTCCGTTATTGTTGGTATTGATGTTAGGATTCCAGTAAATGGTAGATCTGAAATCATCTCTAATTTCCGGTGTTTCCTCTTTATCATAAACAGGATAATAAAATTCTTTGGTAACCGATAATTGTCGTGGTGTAATCAGTAATCCAGTGTATTTGGCTTTAAATGGCATTTTTATTGAGCCATTTGAACCCATACGCTTTTTAGTAGTGATACTAATAACTCCATTAGATCCTCTCGAACCATATATTGCTGTGGCACTAGCGTCTTTTAGTATTTCTACACTTTCAATATTTTGGAGCACGGTGTATTGCAATGGCGAAGAATAACCGGCAATATTTGGATCAAAAATTACTCCGTCAATTACATAAAGGGGGTTACTATTGTTTGTACCACTTACACCTCTTATTCTGATTTGTGCGGCAGCTCCTGGCTCTGCATTTGAATTGATGATGCTGACACCGGCGGCTCTTCCTTGTAAAGCTTGATTTATGTCCGCAGGGATGTTACTCAAATTTTCGCCCTTAACGGAAACGACCGCACCGGTTAAATCTGATTTTTTCTGGGTTCCATATCCGATCACTACAACTTCATCCAGCTTTTTTACATCTTCGATCAAAACAACATTGTTATTGTCATCTTTTATCGGGTTGTTTTCAGCTTCAGCATTTAAACCCTTTACAGGTTTTTCCCGTTTTTCACGAATAGCGACAATTTTATCTTTCTTTTCACCAGGTTGTATTGCCTGCACTTTAATAATCTCCGGAATGACAAGACCTTGCTGTACCGTTGAATTTTGATTATTAGTCACTTCGTTTAACTGATCGACCTGAATGATAAGATCAGCAGGATTAATCTTTTCGGCGCATGCAAGCAATTGCAGAGGAGAAGAAGCATCTGCATCAAAAAACTTAAATATACCGTTTGGACCGGTAGTTACTCTTAAGCTGCGCTTTCGGTTTTGAAGTTCAACAATGGTTACTTCAGCTTTAACAGGTTGACCGGTATTTTTATTCAATATTCGTCCGTTGATGCATCCAATTTTTTCAGCGAAAAAAGAGGTTTTATAATTTACGTCTACAATATCAGTCCATTTATATCTTCTCCAACCCTGGGTTAACAGAAGATAATCGAGTGCCTGTTCAGCTTTGGGTTCGTCCGTCTTGAAATAGAAATCGGGTTCTTCTATTTTACCTTTTAAATCAGACCCGGCTAATAGCCAAGATGTTATGTTATGTTGTTTGTCATCAGCAAAAGTATATAGCTGATCGTTTACAACAGATAACGAAAGATTGGCCGAAATAGGCAAACTATCCCCGTCAAAAGTTCTGATATGCAGTTTTACTTTTTCACGAGGGCCATATTTTTCCTGGTCAAATTTCAGGATAATTTTCAGTCTCTTATTGTAATTGAAAAAGACAAGACGTTCGCAACGGGGTATTTCGTTATAGTCGAAAAGGGTGACAGTGCCTATACCGGCCGGAAATTTATCTGCCGAAAAATTAATTTCATTGATGCCTAATGCAGCATTTGTTGATTTTGAAAAGACAATGGAATTTCCACATTGAACAATTAAATGTACTGTTTCAGCAATGGGTGAGTTAAAAACGACATTGTACTTGTTGTTTACCTTAGTTACTTTTAAGGAATACCCTTTGGTTACAGGATCAGGAAGTTCAAATGGCTTAGATATCCCGGGTTTGGTAACCATTGCATAATAGTGCCTGCCAGGTTGTGGTAGCAATTCAAAAACACCCATTCCAAGTTTATAACTATTAAAATCGGTGATTTTTGTCAATGTTTCGTCAAATATATAACCTTGAATATCGGCAGGCTTGCCAAATTCGTTCAACGCTTTAAAGGCCATACAGCAGCGAACTCCTTCTACCATATTTCCACCTTCAGGGAAAAACTGCAAATCAATTTTATTCAGTATGATTGGGATGGATCGGGATATTGCTTCAACAGAGCCTTCATGCACAACTTTCATATTTACCAGACCATCATTTGTGCTCAAGTCTTGCGGCAGGCGAAATAAAACAATTACTTTACCTTTGCTGTCTGTTGTCAGATCCAATGTTTGATATTTTTTGCCTCCAAGGCTGATATCGGCGATGATACTTTTGAATGCCATAGGAAGATTTTCGAGTGTTTCAATTTTCAACTCTCCTTTTACGGTATCGCCCCGACCATAGCTTTTCTTTCCGAATTCGAATTTTGACAATAAACGTGGATAAATGACCGGTTGCACCTGAATTTCTTTTTCAAAAATATAATCATCGCCGAAATTTCGCATCCAGTTCGTATAAGCCTTAACCTTATAAATTCCGCCTGAAGCGGACTCCCCAATTGGAAAATTTCCAAAACATATACCCTGTATTACTTGTAAGGTGAGTTTTTGCTCCACATTTCCTTTCGGATTAAGTAGTTCAACATAAACTACATCGCTATTTTTACACGGTTTATTGGTAAGACCTTCTGTCAAATAAACTTTAAACCAAACATTTTCTCCTGGCTTATAAAAAGGCTTATCGATGTGCAGATAAATCTTTTCCCATGGTTTATGGGTAAAATAATTAGATAATAACTCTTTCAGACGTGCGGTAAACGGATCGTCTCCGTTAGATAACCGGTTAAATCCAAACATTGCTATAGTTGCTACAACCAGTGCAATGATAAATGTATATTTTTTCGCATTCATGACTAATTTGTTTTTGGTTTTATTTATATAGATGCATCCCAAAACAACATCCCCTAAAGCATAATTTTTAATCCTAAACCATAACTTTTAAGATTGGGAAGGTTAAACATATCGAGTCCTTGCGCATTATGTTGTCCCCATAATGTGGTCTCAGGATCTACGCCAGTGTACCTGGTAATCAGTAAAGGATTTTTTGCAAACACAGAAATTTCTAGTGTTAGCTTTTTATGGGATAAAAGATACTTTATACTTAATTCCCTGATGCGAAACCAGGTAGCATCCTGCATAGCATCTTCGGCAACTCCTGAAGAACCATATTTTACCCAACGATTCGCCTCTATACCTGATGAAGGGTCTGCAAAATTGACGGGAATCGTATTGGGTATCCCGTTCTCACTGATTCCCGGATAGACATAACCCGTAATTTTTCTTTCTTCTTTTGTTTTTTGGGACATGCCGAGATAGGAAAGCGTGTTTTCAGTTCCATTCCACATTTTTCCACCTTTACTGAATTCAGCTACACAGTTGAAAGTTAATGACTTGTTACTTAAGACCAACTCCATGCCAAGTTTATAATCAGGATTAGGATCTCCCAGTACACTGAGCTTGCTATCTACCAGCGGATATCCGTCAGCACCAATTATCAGCTTTCCATTTTCATTTCTTTGATAAGCAGTGCCAACGATTGTTCCATATGGTTTACCTTTTATCAATGCTGTGTGCACATCACTAAATCCACCCATTTGAATTTCAGAGCGGTTATCATACAACGAAGTCACCATTGTTCGGCTATGGTTAAAAGTCATACTAACTGAGGCAACCCATTGATTAGATAGCCAATTTTGAGAAGTAATAGTTGCTTCGAAGCCTTTGGTCTTTGTGTCAGCAAGGTTTTTCAACACAACACTGTTATTTTCAAGAGAAGGGATGATTGCTGCTGTTGTTTTGTTTTGGTAGCAATCTATATTGGCTTCAATTTTGTTTCGAAACAGGCCAAATTCCAGGCCTATATCCTTTTTTAATACTTTTTCAGGGTTAATTGAATATTTTGAAATTACTTCATTGCTAAAATAAGCCTGAGTGAACTGACCTGAGCTGCATTGCTGATAATTATAACTTCCCATTGAAAAAATAAAGGGAACCTCTGAGTAATTGTAACCCCAGCTAGCCCTTAGCTTAAGATAATTTATGGATCGTTGAAGCATATAAAAATGGCGATTGAAAAGTTCATGAAAATTAAAGCCGGCAGAAATATAAGGGTTGTATAGTGTTCTGTTTTTATACAAAGTATTACTTTTCGTTAAGCCATTCGTGATAGAAAATAGAATTAAATCTTGAAATTCTAGATTAAGTGCGTGACTGAAATAGCATTCCGAGCGTTGAGACGAATCTTTCAAGACTTGTAAACCTTCTATATTTGTATATATATCTTTTCGATGAAGTAACCGTTTGGCTTGACGATAATTGAAATTTAAACCATTATGGAGATGTAACTGATAGCGATAATATTCGTAGGTCAATCCTATTAATGAATGAAATGATTGTAACCTGTCTATTCGTTCAGTTAACGGGTAAATATTGGTGCCAGCAGTTAGTAATGGGTATCCGGTATTATTTTTGCAGATTTGATGCTCAAAACCCGGTTGAACTTTTAATTCCAGATTTCTTACCGGATGCATCAGGATTGTTATTGAGTTATTGAATGCCTGATATATTTCTTTATCCGGCAGATTATTCACCAGCCAGTAGGGATTGTTATTATTACCTGTAGAAGAACTTCGCTGATTACCATTATTTAATAGATAAGCAGGAGAATTTTGGGCAGCCTGTCTTGAAGTAAACCCGTTTGTATTATCGAAAGTTGGGGGTGTAGTTGTAATTGAAGCCATGAGTAAATTGGAAGATGGATTATCCCGCATCAGGTTACTTTTGGATCCTTCGTAGAACAGATTATAACCAATGCTCAAGTTATGCCATTTTCTTTCCAGCTCTACAGTTGCAGAATTGCTTGTTTTACTGGAATTTGGGATTATTCCGTTAGTAATTCTATTATTGAATAGGAGGTTGTAGCTTTTTTTATCGTCGCGCTGTTCTATTTTAAGAAAATTAACAAACGAATTTCCGGTTCTGAAAAAATCATAGACATTATAAGCTTTGGCAGGTAATCCATCGCCGGTATTGCTGGCCACTAAGCTACCATGCTTATCATAATCATAAACAGATCCGTCAAATTCCAGATTTTGAATATTTGGTCCCCAGCTATATATTTCGCCCGAATCAGGTCCTCTCCATTGCAAAATCCCAGACACAGGCCTTCCCTGAGCAAATTGATTTTGTAACTTTGGAAGTTTGTTAGGCATTTCAGCAGCTACTGTGGAAATAAAGGTGATATGTGGAACTTTAATGTATTTGTCCCCTCTCATTGAAATTATTGCAGATCTGTTGTTTACGCGTACATTGCTGACGTATTTCGGATCAATATTTATACCCCACCTGTAACTATCTGTTATCTCCAAAGATGGTGTAGTAGGTGTAAAGTAGGCTGTTCCTTCTTCTCTAATGGTATCCTTATCAGCGTCCTGTTCGGGAAGAGGAGAATAACTGCTTTTAATTACAGCAGGTTTGTTTTGAAGTTCTACTTGAGACGCTTCATTAGATGGTTTTGAATTAGTAAGTGTTACCTTTACTTTTGTTGGCAAAAAGCCAACGTAATTGTAAATTAATGTTGATCCAATCATTGTTTTGATACTGTAATAGCCATTACCGTCCGTAACAGTGCCATTAGTAGTTCCTTCAACGATGATATTAACCCCTGGCAAAGGTTCTCCGTTCGCATCTTTCAGAATGCCACTAACAATTCGCTCTTCCTGGGCAAAGGTTGACTGACATGTTAAAAGAATTAATAAGGCGATCGTGCTTTTTAAGCGGTTTGTCCAAACAAAACCAGCTTTATAAAAGTGGAGGTTTGTAACGGAGGTGTGCCGTAACTTATTTTTACCGGCTGCTAAGTTTGAAAAATTGATTCGAGTCATCATCGTTAGATTTAGTTTCACCATGTTGATGATGGCCAAAATGGTTACCCCCAAAAAATCTTTTTAAGAAGTAAAAAATTTATAAATTGCGTCCCTTTTACCAATAAATCTATCATGAACGAACGCAAATTACAATTCGAAACACTGCAGTTACACGCAGGCCAACAACCGGATTCTGCCACTAATGCAAGGGCGGTACCTATTTATCAGACTACATCGTACGTATTTAACAACGCTGAGCATGGAGCAAATCTTTTTGCGTTGAAAGAGTTTGGCAATATATACACACGAATGATGAATCCGACTACTGATGTTTTTGAAAAACGTATTGCTGCGCTCGAAGGTGGAGTGGGGGGCTTGGCAGCCTCATCGGGACAAGCTGCACAATTTTTAGCCTTAAATAATATTTTACAGGCCGGCGATAATTTTGTGACCACCTCTTTTTTATATGGCGGAACGTACAATCAATTTAAAGTTGCTTTTAAACGATTAGGAATTGACGCCCGTTTCGCAGAAGGCGATAAAGTAGAAAATTTCGAAAAACTCATTGATAAAAATACCAAGGCCATTTATATTGAAACCATTGGTAATCCTGAATTTAATGTACCTGACTTTGATGCTTTCGCAACCCTCGCCCGTAAGCATGATGTGCCGCTGATTGTAGATAATACTTTTGGAGCAGCAGGCTATCTCTGTAAACCCATCGATTTCGGGGCTAACGTAGTTTCTCATTCCGCCACCAAATGGATAGGTGGACACGGAACCAGTATTGCAGGTGTTATTGTGGATGGGGGAAATTATAACTGGGGTAATGGCAAGTTTCCTCAGTTTTCAGAACCTTCTGAAGGTTATCACGGGTTGAATTTCTGGGAATCATTTGGGGCCAATAGCCCAAGCGGTAATATAGCTTTTATTATCAGGGCACGTGTTGAAGGGTTACGCGATTTTGGGCCAACCATCAGTCCTTTCAATTCATTTCTACTTTTACAAGGGCTGGAAACATTGTCACTTCGTGTGCAACGTACGGTAGACAATACGTTAGAACTCGCCAAATGGCTTGCAAAACACCCAAAGGTAGAAAAGGTTAGTTATCCGGGTTTGGAAAGCAGCCCCTATCATAAACTTGCCAAAAAGTACCTGAGGAATGGCTTTGGAGGAGTATTATCATTCAGGGTAAAAGCAGGCAAGGAAAAAGCTTCGGCATTAATAGAAAGCCTTGAATTAATAAGTCATTTAGCTAACCTTGGTGATGCAAAGACACTGATCATTCATCCAGCTTCTACCACGCACCAGCAGTTAAGCAACGAAGAGCAGCTCTCCAGCGGTGTATTTCCGAATCTCTTACGTTTATCAGTGGGTATAGAGCATATCGATGATTTAAAGTACGATTTGGAGCAGGCTTTTAAAACGATCTGATAAAATTATTGAATGATGCTAAGCATTGAAGGCAAGTTATTCTTCAATACTTATTTTTACGTTAACGGTTTTTTGTACTAGTAGTTTGTACTTTATTCCGTTTTCTTGCGAAATCCAATTCATTTTTATTATTTTGTTGTCAATTATAATTTTACAATGGAGAAATCACCGGATATTATATCCCTTATACGGCAAGGCAACAAACAAGCATTTGAAACTCTATTTGTAGAATATTATGCACGTTTATGCGAATATTCTTTTGTAGTTACTAAGGACAAAGAAGCGGCTTCTGAAATAGTTCAGGATTTTTTTGTCAAACTCTGGGAAAATCATGCAAATGTGAATATTCAAGCTATCAAACCTTATCTGTTCAAGTCGATCCATAACAATAGCATCAAATTTATAAGCAAAAAAAATAAAGTTGAATCCATCATCGATTTTAAAGAATATGGATATGAGATGCCTCACGATTTTGAATTAACTGAGAAATTGGAAAAATCAGTAAATGAACTTCCTCCGAGATGTAAGGAAATATTTTTGATGAGCCGGTTGGATAAACTCAGGCACAATGAAATTGCTGATAAACTTGGAATTACGCCCAAAACTGTTGAAGTTCAAATTCGTAAAGCCAATTTGATTTTAAAAGAAAAGTTAAAAGAATTCATGTTTTTAATATTTCTTTTAAATATTTGACGTAAGGGATTTTTTGCATTATTGGATCTTAATTAATAAGTACTCATGAAGGAGTTTTCAAATATTAAAGAAACTGATGTTTTCATCAGATACTTTGCGCGGGAAACAAGCGCGGAGGAGGATGGTGTTGTGCTTTCATGGCTTGATGCATCTCAGGAAAACATGAGCTATTTTAATCAATTAAAGCTTTTGTGGGAAGATACTAACGACAATACTGCGCTTGATGAGAAATTTCACACACTTTCATCTCTGGACAAGTTTAAAGCTGAGATGGACAGAACACGAACCAAATCGCTACATTTATTCCGGTGGAGTTCGATAGCAGCCACGATCTTACTATTGGTAGGTTTAGCTATTTACTTTTTGTACTACAATAACAACAAGGAAATAATCATTGTATCCAATAAAAAGACTGTAAAAATTACATTGCCCGACGCGTCTGTAGTTTGGCTTAACCGCAATTCGCAACTCGCCTATAATAAGAACTTTAACAAAAAGAGAAGTTTAACATTTTCCGGTGAGGGATATTTTGAAGTACAGCCCAATCCTTCAAGTCCTTTCGAAATTACCACCAAAAGAGCAAAAATAACAGTAGTGGGTACTAAGTTTAATGTGAATGCGTCACCAAACGATTCAACAATAGAAGTGGTTGTTAAATCCGGCAAAGTTATACTCTCACAGCAGATCAAGGGCAGTACAAAAAAATATGACATCATACTTACTTCCGGCGAAAAAGGTATCGAACGCAATAATGCTGAAGCCCCTCAAAAAATGCCGGCTGATGATCCTAATTATTTAAGTTGGAAAACACATGAATTTACTTTTAATAATACCAATCTTAAAGAGATTGTTGCTATTATCAACAATACCTATGACAATGCCCACATAGAGCTCGAAATAGGAAACACGGAAAACTGCAATCTATCGGGCAAATTTAACTGCCAGTCCATCAATGACATATTGGATATGCTTCGCATAGTTTTGAATATCAAAATTGAGAAAAAAGGGGAAAATATTATCATTAAAAGCGCCGGGTGCTAGCTTTATTATTTAGTTATGGTCATACATCAGAATAAGTTCAAATACCTCATCATTTTATGCATACTCACATCGGGACTGTGTTATTCCCAACAGAAAAGGTATAATTTTACTTTTAAGGATGCCAGGCTGGAAATTGTGATCAAGGAGTTATCCAATCAATCAAAAATTAATATACTTTATAATCCTGGAATTTTGCCAGGCACCATAAAAATTAACGGTTCATTTAAGAATTTAACCTTAAATAACGCCCTGGATACCTTTTTGCATCATGCACAAATACTATACAAATTTTATAAAGGGGATATTGTCCTGTATAAAAGCAATGAGAATGTAAAGGAAACGCATCAGATCTTT
>CAYZNC010000173.1:0-12572 GCA_964478555.1 uncultured Bacteroidales bacterium
CTGGTTATTATCTGCTTGTTGCATTCCTCTTTCAATTTTATCCAGCAAAATCATTATACAATTCATCTATAATCAAATCTTCCCAACGAATAAAATATTGGCCCATTCATTCCTTCCACCATTGTTTCCAATCTTGACTTATAGTACCTATAACAATATTGCAATCTTTTTCCATTCCCTTTTTTACCTTTAATCTTATATATGCTTTATTAGTCCTGATGGTTCTAGGATCATAATTTTTATCTATACCTTTTTCAATTATGCCAATATATTTAACGTAAATCGTGTCTCTAACTTCGTTTTCAATAGATAATTCTGCATTCTCAGGTAATTTCAACGTTGAAAAACGAAAACTCAAAGCGGCAGCATTAGGAGAATAGATATATAACAGATAGGTCAGTTCTTCTTTAGTTCTAAAGATTAAAGAAGCGGTTTTAAGAAAATCGATATTTGTTGACATTCCTCTTCCTATACACTCCGATTCACTGTACTTGGATGGTTCGGAACTATTTAAACAAGGAGTATAATATATAGGAGGTAAAAAAACTGTCTTTAATTTACGGTAGACACTATCAGTTACAGTACCTATTTTTATACTATCGACAAACTGAGCATTAGTTCTGATAACTATAAGAACAAATAAAAAACTTATGCCTAGAGTTATTTTGATATTCATAATCAATTATTTAAAACTTTAATTATTTTTTTGGTGGTAATTCATTATTGAGCATAAATCAGCGTTGCCTTTTCATTAATTTTTCTAAAAACTGCAATTATTTCCTTTTTATTAACATAAAGTAGAAAGTTTTCTATTTTGCCATTGCAATTTGCCTGAACGATGTAATTGCAAGTAATTTTTGGTATTTCTATTTCAAAACTATATAGCAACACAGAATCTATGTTAATTGAATTTCTAAACCCTAAAATTAAGTACAACAGAGCTGTAGTTTTTTCCTTAAAGGAGGTATCTTGGGATGAACGGTAAACCTCTTTAAATAATACATCAAAACCTTTAAGACAACTATAATTGACATTATTGTAATGAGCTAATGTAGTGGGTTTTGTATCTGAACTTACCCAATAGAAACTATTAAAAAATATAACATTAGGGAATACCTTCTTTAAAATAAGTGGAATACTGTCAATGTACACTAATTCTTCTTCATATCCTCTCATGGACTTATACAAATGTCGCTTCAAGCTATCTAAAAAGGGTTTATCCTGCGCCAGGCATTCACCTTGTGGCACTAATTCATGTGGGTTTGCTGGGGGAATATTATTATCTGTGGGTGTATTTGTTTTCACTGAGATTTCGGAATCCGGGGAATGGGTGGTATTAATAACTGGTTTTGTGCTATGACAAGCATACATAACGATTAAAAAAAACAGTATAATATAAAATTTTAGTGATTTCATTGTAATAAGCCAATTAATTTTTCTTTGGTAATTTAAACTCAATTGTGATGATTAATTTATAAGGCAGTGCCTTTCTTCCATCCATAGCCGGATCATATTTAGGCAATGATTTTACAAGTCGAAATGCTTCCTCATCACAACCATAACCGATACCCTTTATTACCGCAGGTTCAATTGCATCGCCATTTTGATCGATAAAATATTCTACTCTTACATTACCTTCTATTTTTCGTCTTATCGCCTTTGGCGGATAAATCAGATTCAATTTAATATAGTCATGAATTCTTTTTTCATAAGCATCAATAACGGATGGCTTTTTCAATGTTCCATAATAGCATGTTACAACAATATCATCCAAAACGTGTATATCCTCTTCCAATGTAACATTCAGATTAAGTGTGTCATCCGATGAATTTTTAATCAGTTTCAAGGGTTCTTTTTTTTGCGAATACATAGGAGCGGTAACCATAATCAGCAAGGTTCCCAGAGTAATTTTTAATGAAACCAGGTATTTACTTCCTCTGGAAAGATTAGTCAGTGAAGAAACCACATAAAATAAGCCATTTAAAGGGATTCGCAGTCCATAACTTAGTAAGGTCTTAGTATTCATTATAATTCTATTTTTTTTGTTTTTTTTAATATTTGCCTGTCGTAAAGAAACTCCTTCTTATGATATCCCACAAAATCTATCGTTATTTTACACTTGCTTATACTGTCGGGTATTACCAAAACATAATTGCCATTGACATCGGAGGTTGTTCCAATTCGGTAGTGCTCTACATAAACATTTACGCCAGGCATTCGATCTCCATTTTTGTCTTTAACCGTTCCCTTGATAAAAATTTTACCATTCTTCATATAAATGGTATCTCTGTTTACAACTATAGTCTGCTTCAGGGAAAGATTGTTATTTTTACTAAAAACTAATTCAGATTTCTTAAATGAATATAGACTGAAAATTAAGATCAGACCTGAAATTGTCACCCCAATAAAATTTTTATTTTTTAAAGTTGATTTGTTCATCTTTTTATAAGGTTAATTTCATTTTTTACCATAGCCTAATCTTCAAAAATACACAAAAATTTGATTAGTAATGAAATACACAAAAAACTATAAGCAATACTTTCCAGGTGTTTTCTTGTAAGATGAATGTCATTTTAATTCCCCCCCAAAAAATTTCGAGAAAAATGTTTCTTAGTTCCTAAAGTTTAGTTTTCGTAATGCTCAGGGATCGATCGCAGATCATTGCAGCCTGCAAACCGCGATTAAATCTGTTGAAGTTTGAGGACATTCAGAAATTTGGATATCTTCAACAGTGTAATTTAAAAAAGAATGATCAGGGATCTCAGAAGATGATAAATGATCATTTCCTTTTAGGATCTGTTTTAGCTTTTTAAATAACCACGCTTGTGATTTTAAAAGGCCTATTCTCAAAAAATTAGGATAAAAGAATAGAGTACAAGGTAAAGTAATAAGCCTTTGCTTTTTTCTCCTTAGTATTTCATGTTTTACAAAATCTTGATGTGATGTAATCTTCAATATATTAGTATCGTGAAAATATTTTTTTAGAAACCGCTGTAAACTGACATCAGAATACTCTCTAATATGAAAAATATTCCATGGCTTTTGTATAATATTAAAGAGTCTATCAGACCTATCAGGAGTTGAAATAATAAGAAGGCCTCCGGGTTTAAGTTTGTTCTTCAGCTTAGTAATATAATCGTTAACTTTTGTAACATGCTCTATTACCTGAAAAGATGTTATTACATCAAACTTTTCATCCATTGAAATAAACTCAGTAAGCTCTTTAAATTCAAGATTATTGTTAGGATATGTTTTAATGGCATATTCAATGGCTTCCGGACTTATGTCCACAGCAACGACACTTGCCGCTTCTCTGGCAAGGACTTGTGATCCATAACCTGCTCCACAACCAAAATCCAAAACGCGTTTATTTTTTACATATTTTAATGCAAAATTATAAGTAGCCAAATGCATCAAATGGATGTAATAATCTGTCTCACTGACTATTACACTGTTAAAATCATGTCTTTCGCCGGTATCTTTCATAATCTTAGGGCTAGCTTATTTTTATAAAATATGAAAATCAAATATGCCGAAGAACTTATATACGAAATAGATGTGACGATACAGGCTCCTTTAAGGCCCCATAATGGAATAAAAAAGACTGACAATATAACGGTTGAAACCAGTCCCACAAAAGATTTTACAATTAATACCCTTAACTCATTTCTGGCAGCAAAAAAATGACCGTAAATATTAGAAAAGGCAAGGGACAATACGCCAGGAGTCAGAAATATAAACAGCATTTTGACTTCTGTAAATTCTTTGCCAAAAATGAACTTGTAAAAAATGGAGGGAATGCATAAAAAAATAATAACAAAAAATAGAGAAGCAATAATACTGACCCTGGCAGATTTTTGCGTTATTTGAATACTCAGCTTCAAGTCTTCAGTATTAATAAGCTTTGCAAATTGGACTGTTGATATACTGCGACAAATTACCCAAATAGCTTCCGAAATAGCGATTCCAACAGAAAAAAGGCCAACTGATTTTAGTCCGATATAGTATAAAATGAAATAATATGAAAGCCTGTAATTGAGAAACTGTAGAAAATTACTCATTTCATTTCTCCAACCGTAATGGAAGGCTTCATTAAAGGTTCCCATTGAGAATCTCATCTTTTGATCGGAAACATAAGGTCTTACACTAAACCAACTTAACACAAATACTACAAATTGCCCAGACATATACCCATAGATATATGCGTTAATCGTTAGTATGTGAAAGAAATATTTGAAAAATAAAGTAAATCCAATGATAAAGGCAGGCACCAGGATAGTAAAAAGATTGTATAATTTAATATTTTCTTTCCCTACAAACACTTGTAAATTCACATTCATTAAAGAAGTTAATAAGGTCAGAGCAGCAAGAAAAAGAAAACTATCATGATTTAAAATGACCGAAAAAAGGAAAACTCCTGCAAGGGTTGAAAAAAAAACCCAGGTATAAGCTGGTATTAATAGCTGCGCAAAACCTCTTTTGGGTGTGAGATAGGTAATACTGCTTCCCCCAATAATATTATTAAAAATAGATATGATCGCCATATCTGCGATTAAAATCGAAATAACGCCTCGTCCTTCCGCCCCCCATAAATGAGTGGTGAGAACCACCATTAAAAAATTTAATAAAAGAATGACGGTCTTAGAAAAAAATGTTTTTATTATGTTTTGCAAATACATTTTGACAATTAATTTCTGAGGTGTTTTATAAAATTGATAAATGTAGGCTCAATAAGTTTCCAGTTATATTTCTTTTCGGCCAATGTTCGGGCCATTGTACAATGTCTGTAATAGGTAAAAGGATGGTTTGTATAACCAAGGATATAATCAGCAATTAAATTGGCATCTGATGGATCTACAAGATAGCCGAACTGCTCAACCTCAATCACCCGTTTAATTGCTTTCAGATTTGAATAAATAACAGGCCTTCCGCAGGCAGCATAATAAAAAAGTTTGATAGGTAAACAATGTGTATTCTCCATATCAATCTCGCGAAGATCAAAGAAAATATCGACATCCTGTATTTTTTCAGAAAATTCCTCAAATTTTTGCCGCCCCAGTAATTCTATTTCAACATCCCTCAATTGTTTAATTAAGTCGTTAAATCCGGTTTCCGCCGTTTTGTCGTTAAACCAACCGATGATTTTCAATTTTACATTTAAGTCAGGTCTCTTATTTTTTATTGTTCGAGTTGCATCTACCAGATTTTTTATCCCCTTTTCGATACTAATTTGGCCTGTATAGCCCAGACATATTTTATGATTGCTAAGATTTGCTTTGGTATATTTAATATAACTCAAATCAGGATAATAACTTACCATTGCCATCCGTTTGTAAAAAAATAACAATTTATAAGGAAGACTCTTATAATATTCGCCAAACAAAAATCCATCTACCAGAAAAGAAACAAATAAGTTAAAAATCAACAATTTGAAAAATACGCTAACCTTTTTTATCCCGGTAAAGTTTTGAAGGTTTTTCTTAGATGGGTACCATTCTGTGACATCATAGATAATTACAGCCTCATGTGCTTTTCTATACCTGGAGGCGGCTAATATAGGTAAGGGATCAGAGCTAATGATAATAGAAGGGCTGATTTCGTTCAATTTCTTAAAAAAATAATCAATTTTTGCTCTTTTGGTTAAATCCATTCCATCGCATCCGATAAGTTCAATATTACCAACATTTTGATTTACACTTTCTGTAGTTGCAATTATAAAAACATGATATTCAATCGAAAGCGACGTTGCTAAATGATATAAAATTCTGTCATCAAATGGGGAGTGGGAAGATGTCAAAAATACAACAGATTGCTGTGTCATGGTTTCAATTGTTACTCAAAAATAATTAAATATTCGAAACAAGAATAAACTTAAACTCCGAACAAATTCGATCATATGCTGTTAATTTGTTTGGAACGGAAGCTGTGAGGTCACAACTAACTGACCTTTATAATTTCTCTTTCCGGGAACAAAAATAAAAAACTGAAAATTCACTATTTTAAGGGAGCAATAATTTAAATGGTTCCCATACTTTTGTCCCGTACAATTGATAATGTAATCCTAAACTATGCAACAATTAGGTCTTTACAATTTTCAATTTTAAACAAACGAAATAATTATTACTTTTGAACGTTAAACTTTAAACAAATTCTTAAAACTCTATATTTATGAAAAGAAATCCTAAATATCTATTATTGGTAATAGTTTTAGTAATGGCACAATTCCTGATTCAACCCTCTGCAAGTGCACAAATGTTTAATAAAGGTGATGCCGTAATTAACCTGGGGGTTGGCCTGGGAAGCACGTATGACTTGGGTATCGGCGGTACTGGAGGTTTCGGTCTGAATGCCGGCATGGAATATGGAGTTTATACGTTGCCAAAAATTGGTGTTTTCTCGGCTGGTGGAATTTTCAGTTGGTCACACGCTTCAAATGACTACTATGGATATAACAGCGTATCATGGAATGAAATATTTTTTGGTGCAAGAGCTGCATTCCATTTAACCATGCTTGAAGTAGACAATTTGGACGTTTACGGTGGTGTTACGCTGGGAATAAGATCTCATTCAACACCAGAGTTGGTGAATAATAATGATTTTCGAAATCACTACTCTGTTGATCCATTCGGAGGAGTGTTCGTCGGTGGCAGATGGTATTTCACGCCTGGTTTCGGTGTATTCAGCGAATTAGGATACGACGTTTCCTGGTTCAAAGCCGGTGTATCACTAAGATTTTAACATTTAAGGTTGTTTAGGCTATAGACCATAGGAATTTAGGGGGAAATTCAAAAAATTCTATAATGTTTTCATTCCCTACGGTCTGATAGGCTATAGGCTATCTACCTAAATAATTAGGAAATTTTTTAACCATATTTAAAAAAAGGGGCTCTGCGGCCCCTTTTTTTATTGGCATTTTTAATAATTATAGCTATCTTTAAATTAAGAGAAGAGATTTCAAAGAAACTAACCTTAATTCAAATCGCTATGATTTTTGATTTACACCCCCACACCTCTTTAAAGCCATTCTTAAGTAACATTGATCCCGATAAAAAAACCAGTTGCTGGTCAATCATAAATGTGTGTAACCTTTTAAATAAAGTTGCAGACAATAGGCTCGACTCGCAAAGTTGTCTAAGTCAAATGAAAGGTGGCGGCGAAATTCTTGCAGTGCCAGCCTTGTATGCCATGGAACGCGAAATAGCTTCAACTTTAACCGTAAGAATCATCGATCTTATTTCAACTAAAATTAGTAACGGACTTCTAAAAAAAATAAGAGATCGGGAGCCCGGTTATGGCTATATCGATTTAATTAAAGGGGAATTACAGCATTTTCGTAAAGCTGCCAACGAAAGACCCGGAGAATTGACATTTTTAAAAAAAGGTGACAGCTTGGATCCTGCAGACTTAAACGGAAAAATTAATGTGATCTTTGCCATTGAAGGTGGTCACGCACTTCTAGACACCGAAACGGTTCAGGAGTTCGATTACGATAGCGATGAAAAAATTGCCATTGTGATTAACCGTTTCGAAACGTTTCTCGATGACAACGCCGACCTCACTTTTTTATTCCTTACGCTTACACATATTGCCCAGGGCCCCTTTTGTAATCAATCATTTGCCTACCCAAATTTTACAGAAAATATTTCCACTAAAAACTTCTTACCACGTTCATTGGTTGGCATCAATAAGGCCGGATGGTAGGTTATTCAAAAATGCCGGGATAGAAATATACTGATCGATATAAAGCATATGAGTTATGTTTCGAGATGTCAGTATTACAAATACCTCATTGATACTAACGGAAGCATCTTCCCACCTTTTGCATCGCATATGGGATGTGCGGGTATTTCTTTTAAGCATGTGGAGGCGCTTTGGGCAAAACAATATGAATATAAAAACTGTGATAAGATAAATGTTCCGCGCTCACAAGGTTTAATGGGAACAAAATTTTCGCCGCTCACCCTGAGTTTATTTGACGAAGAAATAAAATATATTGTTGATGCCAATGGTTTGATAGGGCTTTCACTGGATGATAGAATTCTTGGTTATAAGAAAAAAGATGATGCTTGCGATACGGAATACATTTGTACGGAAGAATTCAATTGCCTCAAAGGAGATGATTACGATGCCGATTTTGGATTTCTTCAAGCTTCTGTTACCGGAATCGATTATCATTCAACGTGTCCATATTCCACGCCAGATAATATAGATGACATCCATGCGCTTTATTTCTGTAATAATTTACTTCGTATCGTTTATGCAGGAGGGATAAATGCCTGGGACTGTGTTTGCGTTGGTTCAGACTACGATGGTTTAATAGTGGCCATTGAATGCTGTAAAACGGCTAACGATTTTGAATATTTCCGCACAAAAGTACTGTATTGGTTGCCCATTATGATGAAAACAGTGGAGAATTACGGTTCAATTTTTTACGTGGATGAATCAGACCTGGCAAATGATATCAACCAAAAAGTAAATAAAGTTTTTTTTGAAAATGGCCGCCAATTTTTAAAAAGGATATTGCACTCCTAAACCATGAAGCGAAAGAAATTAATCACAACAGCTTTCATTATTATATTTTTAACCGGATTGTTTTATGTTGGCAAGACAACCCGGCTACTGGTAATTTACCAGGTATCATCGGGGGAGATGCTCCCTAATTATGATTTTAATTCCTGGATGATCACCAGCAAATTAAAAACTTTTACTTATCATGATATAGTTTGTTACCGACCTTCTTTAGGTATCAACACAAAAAAGATATTTATCCATAGGATTGCTGCGCTCGAGGGCGATACCGTGGAAATAAACGATGGCTACCTGCTGCGTAATGGCTTTATGGTTGATGTTCCACAGGAATTAATGTTTGATTACATCGTAAAGCGCAAAGTTGTAAAAGACCTTGGCGGCTTTGGAAAGCTGAAAGAAAGACCTGATATAAAAGGCGACACGATCATTTTGCACCTCACCTGGCAGCAAAGCAAAGAGTTCGGTCAGGAATATTTACTGCATAAGTTAAACAGAATTAAAAAGCAGAAAGATTCTCTGATTTATGGAAGTACCATTGAAAACTGCTGGAATGCTTCAAACTATGGACCCACCATAGTACCCAAAGGAACTTGTTTTGTGCTGGGCGACAACCGCGATAACTCATACGATTCCAGATCCTTCGGATGTATACCGGTGAAGGATATTATCGCAACGGCCTTGTTCCCTCGCTAGGGAGGGGTGTTAAATTCTAAAAGAATCGATATTTTGGGATGAAACCTCTACAAGGTTTTGAAATATGAATTTCATGTTTTTACTACAATACTGGAACTTCTACGAAGTTCAATTTACCTCGTAGAGGTTACATTATTGTAGAAATGATACAGTGTAATAGCTAACCAACCTTGTATAGGTTGCACAAGATTAGAGCTTAACTGTCTTATTATTTAGAGCGCTAGGCTATGGTAAAAACATCACCACTGTTCAGCAGATCATCCACGCATTTAATTTTGCTTTTTTCCTGAGCCATTTTAATTTGGCTGTCTATTAAGTCGTTGAACGTATTTGACTTAACTGATCTGATAACTCCTAAGGCCACGGGATATTCGGGGACAGCCATTTGGGCAAGCATCAGATGAATACCGGAGTCTGTTTCGTATTGGTCGTGTACAAGAACATCTTTTACAGTGTTTCCATTTTCGCCGATGGTAATAACCTCAAGTTTAGTCCCGTTAAGACGGATTCCTTTGTTATGGTCTTTGCCAAAAAGCATGGGCTCACCATGTTTCAGAATTAATTGACGGTCTTCCCGAATGTCCTTGGCAGTGATGGCTGCGTGGGCTTTATCAGCAAAAATGATGCAATTCTGCAACACTTCGATAATAGTAGTGCCATGGTGTTGCGAACCTTCGAACATCACATCCGTCATTAGTTTGGGATTTGAATCTACAACCCTGGCAAAAAACGTTCCTTGTGCACCAATCACAAGTTCGCCGGGACTGAAAGGAGACTCAATAGTTCCCATAGGAGAAGTTTTTGTTACGGTACCCAGTGGCGTAGTTGGTGAGAACTGGCCTTTAGTGAGACCATAAATCTGATTGTTGAATAATAACAGGTTTACATCAACATTGCGGCGGATAAGATGAATAAAATGATTTCCGCCAATGGCCATGGAATCGCCATCGCCTGTGGCTACCCAAACACTAAGACTTGGATTGGCAATCTTAACACCGGTAGCAATAGCTGCGGCTCGTCCATGAATTCCATGAAATCCGTAAGTATTGACATAATACGGAAATCTTGAGGAACAACCTATACCGGAAACAAACATAAAATTTTCCTTTCTGAATCCGGTTTTAGGAAATACCTGGGCAACAGAATTAAGAATAGCATGAGCTCCGCATCCGGGGCACCATTTTACCATCTGATCACTAACAAAATCCTCTTTGGTGAGAGGAACCTCGCTCAGGGGAATGGTACTCATATATTGTTCGTTCATTTTTCTTCGAGTAAATGGTTAAACTTCGTCATTAAATCAGATACCAGGAAAGGTAATCCCTGCACTTTGTTAAACTGGTAATAAGCAAAACCCGGATGTGTCATGCGCAGATAATTCACAAACTGTCCGCTGTTGAGTTCGCACACCAGAATTTTCTTAAATCCTTTTAATATTTCAGCAGTATTTTTGGGTAATGGCATGATATGGCTAAAATGGGCATGACTGATTTGCTTACCGTGCACCTGCAGTTTTCTAACCGCAGAGCCCACAGCTCCCTTAGTTCCTCCCCAGCTTACAACCAATAGATCGCCTTCAGTCGCACCATCGATAACTTGTTCGGGAATAAAATCGGCTATTTTTTGTATTTTGGCATTACGTAAATTAACCATCACCTCATGGTTATGAGGATCGGTAGAAACATTGCCTTTCACATCCTCCTTTTCCAAACCGCCAATACGATGACGCAATCCTTCTGTCCCAGGGATAGCCCATTTGCGAACCAAGGTTTCAGCATTACGCTTGTAAGGCTTGTAATCAGGGTCATTAGGCTGAGCCAGCGGAGGGTGAATTTCCGGCAAACTGGCAACTTTTGGTATTTTGAACAATTGAGAACCGTTGCCGATATAGCCATCAGTTAGTAGAATAACCGGAGTCATATGTTCTAAAGCTAATTTAGCCGCTTCATAAGCAGCAAAAAAACAATCAGCAGGAGACGATGCGGCTGTAACTACTAATGGAGCTTCGCCGTTACGTCCAAATAAAGCCTGGTATAAATCAGCTTGTTCGGATTTAGTTGGCAAACCTGTTGAAGGTCCTGCCCGCTGAACATCAACAATAACTAGGGGTAATTCTGTAATAACAGCCAATCCGAGAGCCTCAGTCTTAAGCGACAATCCAGGTCCAGATGTTGTAGTGATAGCAAGTGATCCGGTATAACTTGCACCGATGGCTGAACAAATACCGGCAATTTCATCTTCAGCCTGAAATACTTTGGCTCCAAGCGATTTATGTTTGGCTAATTCAATTAATATGTCCGTAGCAGGAGTGATAGGATACGAGCCCAGGAATAAGGGTCGACCGGAACGTTCTGCAGCAGCTAATAAGCCCCATGCCGTAGCGATATTTCCAGTTATATTGCGATAATTTCCCTTTTCAATTTCCGCTGGTCCAACATAAAATGTAGATTGTAAAGCTTCGATGGTCTCAGCATAATTAAAACCGGCCTCCAGAACAATAATATTTGCCTCCAGCATAGATGCATTCTTAGCAAATTTGGTTTTGATGTTCGCAATGGTATGTTCAAGCTGCAGATTAAATATAAACAGCATCATCCCAAGCGCGTACATGTTCTTGGTTTTGTCGGCTGCTTTATTATCCAAAGCAAGACCGGTGAGTGCTTCATGGGTCATTGTTGAAATTGGGGCTTTAACCACATAATAGCTATTAAGACTATCGTTATCCAATGGATTTTGTGTATATCCAGCCTTTTCCATAGCTTTTTCTTCAAAAGCATCCGTGTCAACGATGATGGTTGCACCTGGTTTTACCCATTTAAGATTGGCTTTCAATGATGCAGGATTCATAGCAACCAACACATCGCAATAATCGCCGGAAGTATGAATACGGTTTTTCCCAATGTGTACCTGAAATCCGGAAACACCAGCGATGGTGTTTTGAGGAGCCCGAATTTCGGCCGGATAATCTGGGAATGTGGCAAGGTCGTTACCTGCTTTTACGGCAGCATCGGAAAACAGCGTACCTGTTAACTGCATACCATCACCCGAATCACCTACAAATTTAACTACAACCTCGTCGAGTTCGAGAGTTTTAACTTTATGGCCCATAGAAATTAAATTATTCGCGCAAAAATAAACGTTTTGACCATATCTGATGAGAAAAAATTGCATTTTATTTTACAACAAAAATTATTTTTGGCTATAGTCTGTAGGATATTAGACTTTAGGCTTTGTGGGATTGGTTGTTGGCAATTTACTTTTAGCTTCCTTTAACTCAATAATTTCTCTTTTCCTTAACTTTTAAAGTTCTTTATACCTTTGTATCTTTTTGAACATTATACATTGAACAT
>CAYZNC010000174.1:0-9260 GCA_964478555.1 uncultured Bacteroidales bacterium
GTTCTCGCTGGTGCAAAGTGCTTATTATGGTCATCGTTTCTTTGAACTTCCGGCCTGTACATCTGAATTTCTCCTCTTCTCGCATTTTGCCCGGGACGATCTGATTCACGTATCACAACAGTTCTAACAGATCTGCCTGTAGCTCTTTGTACTTCTTCTCTATCAGGACCACTTACATAGGTTGTATGTCTGTTGCGATCCTCATAAGTTCTGTTAATCACTCTGGTGTTTTCGTAAATAGCAACATTCCTCGACCTTTCGACATAATACCGATTAATACGCGGGCTTTCAATATATCTTTCATTTACAAAAACCCATCGGTCTGCGGGCACATAGTAATCATTGCTGTATGCCATGGCGATGGTTACTCCCGGTCTCATTGGAGCCCAACCGTAATAATCATCGGAGTGTCTCCAAACAACCCAAGCTGGTCCCCATTCGTGACCTGGTACCCAGAACCAACCATAATAATTGTCATAATCCCAACGACCATAGTGGAAAGGTGCCCAGCCCCAATCGTAATCGGATATCCATGTCCAACCATAATCAGAATAAATCCAATGTCCATCGCTGGAATAAGGTGTAAAATCGGCGCCTACATCGGGTAGCCATATGTATCCGTTATTTGGGTCATCAACCCATTGACCATAAGGACTTAATTGGTCGTAAAAAACCTGAAAACTGATACCATTAGGCTGTGCTGATATTTTTTCCGGTGTTACTAAGGTTGCAATATTCAATCCAAGGAATAATGCAAGAATCTTTGTTGATGTGTTCATAGTGTTTATTTGTAAGGTTACCTGATAATCTCAAAAGTAATAAATTTGTCTACTTTTTCAAATTTTGTTTAGGTTTAAACATCTAATCCACTAAACACATTTCAAATTGTGTGCCGAAATTTTTTCTATTTTTAGCTAACCTCACTTCCAGTTGCTCTTTGAACAACTTCTCTTTGCGGGCCTGCAACATAAGTGGTGTGTCGGTGATTTATCGGGACGTGACTTTTCCTCACTTTAATTTTATAGGATGGTTAAAACTGATTTGTACGTTGAACCAAACCCTCAGGGTAGGGTGTAAAAATGTTTTTTATTTTTCGTTTCATTTTTGCACAACCTTAAAACTAATAACAGGTTTTAAATCAGCACAGTATAAAAGTCCCCTTTAGGGGATTTAGGGCTAAAGCAGGGTTTTAAAATGGAATAGAACGTAATTGACATACAGATATAAAATATAAATGCATTTTGAATTTCTTACACCAAACCCTCAGGGTTTTCACAAACCCTGAGAGTTTATCCTAGCCTTAAAGAAGGTGGGACTTGAGTCTTAAATTTATCTTACTTTAATGTTTTTTCAAATAACCGAATAAGCCATGACTTTCATCATCGGGTCCTGCAGTAAAAAATAGTTTATCAGGTTCATCCGTTTTGAAGGTAATGGTCCATAAACCCTCTATAGTTATGGGTTTATTGCCATCCTTTAACTGAGCAAGGAGTTTACCATTTTCACCGTATATACTAATACGTCCGTCGCCGAAGTTGCCCACCAGAATTAAGTTTTTACCCAATCCAAAGCCTTCCGGAGCATCAGCAATTCCCCAAGGTGAATTTAATACGCCCATGGATGCGAAACGTACCAGGAAGGAACCGTCCAGACCAAAAATGTCAACGAAACCATTCCCGGGTCCTTTTTGATCATCATGATTATCAGGTGCCATCTGTTTTGCATAGGTTACAAATAACTTATTATCGATTAAACGGATATTGAAGGGCGCAAAGCCCATTGGAATCTTAGAATCTATAAAAGGTTTTGAGGTCACCAGATGAAAGTTTTTATCAAAAACATCAATTCTAGCATTGTGAAAATCTGTTGCAAAGAGATAGTTAGCCATACCGTCATTTGCAAGTTCAATACCTTTATATACAGCACCCATGGCAGATCGATCAACAACTGTTATAGTGGAGTCTCCCGCATTCCATGCTGTAATGGTACCATTTTCCGTAGCAAATATAAATTTTGCAGGCAAGTTGTTAGTGGGCACTATTTTAAAATCAGTTGTACCGTTGAAAACAACGCCGGTAGGATTACCACCATGGAGCATACCCTGGAACGGTACAGCAACCGGAGGTCTGAGGGCTAAACCATTATGGTCATATACTTCAGAAAGACCTGCATTATTTGCACTGATCCAAAAAATGCCTGTTGGGTTAATGGCAATACCCCATGCATTAACTAAGGTTGTGTCAATTCTCATGGCGTTAAAGCCAGCCGTGTCTGCTACCAGATTGGTTTGTTTGAAATTAGCATTTTGAAGGTGTGGGGGAAAAGGAAATTCGTCGAGAATTTTTTTACAGCCCGAGCTGATAATAATTAATGCTAACAAAATTGAAAGGCCTGTTAAAGAAGTGTCCAGAATCTGGTGAAGTAAGGAATGATTTTGGAGTCCGCGTCTTTTTTGTAGTCGGGGGGCGTCTGTCATACTTTTTTGATTCTTAAAGCTTTCCTGGTTATCAAAATTATAATAACCTTTTGGCTGACCTTTTTTGATATTAATCAGTCGTAGATGAGTTAACTCTGATCTTTTCATTTTTTAAGGTTTTAGTTGTGGATAAATAACAAATAACAATAACAATAAAAGTTAACACTATGAGAATAGTGTTTCATATAAAGTTGGGAGAATCATACTATAAATCACTCCTGCAAACAAGGTGTGAAGTGTGTTACTTTAAGTCCTTTGGGAAGTACTACTAAAAATTTTTCTGAAAAACTGACATTTTAACTCGACATTGAAACAAGCGCCAATTGGTTTAGTTCATAGGTAATGACCATTTTTTTTGTTTTTAGGCATATAACGGTACCTGGATATAATCTAATTTAACCTCAATTAGAGTTACCGCTTAAAATACATGATGATAGATGCCTTAGCGATATAGTTCTGGTTCAAATAGAATCCTACTAACGGAGGGGTTGCGCTCTTGTCTAATCCAAGCTTGGCAACTTTTAAAGCGTAAATTGTAATCAGATATTCATGAGGTTTATCACCTTCTGGTGGACATGGTCCTCCATAACCTGGTTTACCAAAATCAGTATTACCTAAAATAGTGCCAGCTGGTACCAGGTTTTTTGAAATATTTCCGGCATCAGAAACTAATTCACTAACGTTTGAAGGAATATCGAACATTACCCAATGCCAAAAACCACTGCCGGTGGGTGCGTCAGGGTCGTACATAGTTACTGCAAAGCTTTTGGTGTCTTGTGGAGGATTCTCCCAATATAATTCCGGTGAAACATTTTTGCCACTGCAACCGAAACTATTGAATACCTGCTTATCGGTTGCTTGTCCACCTACGTCCTTACTTTTTAAAGTAAACGTTTGACCTTGTACCCAGGTAAAAGCCATCAAACTTAAAATAAGAACCGGGATTAGTTTTTTTGTTGCGTTTTGAGTAAAACATGTTTCTTTCATGGTAATTAATTTAGTTTAACTTTTAATAATTTATTCAATTACAAATATAATCCTGACGATTTGTGCGGATCGCCAGGATTATTTTGAGTAAAAAATTACGACAATCATTAAAAAAGAAGATCTTTTTGCTTTGGCTAGAACTAATCTATAAATGCCAATTTGCCTAAAAAGTTCATTTTTTGGAGAGGAATTTTTAATTTTTTTTAAAGTAAAATACCGATGAGAATCGACTTTTAAATTTTTTATAGAAATTTTTTTCTAATGAGACGATTGAAGGCATTGCCGTATCGTTCAAGAATATTCAAAATTGGCATTACTTATGGGGTATGTGCGGAATTTTAGATCGGTATGCTTTTAAGGCATGACATAAAATGCTTTATTCATCAGAACTTGTGATTTCTTCTGCTAATACAGCAAGTCCGTTAGCAAAAAATATTTTATTGTGGTTGAGTTTTGTAACGGTATAAGTCACTTCGCAAGTATTAAGCGAATGCATGCCTGTAAGGATTTTTTCCTGTAACGTTCCATGGTAATAAAACAATAATTTATTGCCAATCACCATCTGTTGAGTTGTGATTCCATAATTATGATTCGGATTTATGGAATAAAAGCTGCCATTCGAGTATAATGGGTGATCATCAGTTACAGTTATATTCATGCCTTCAAAATCCAATTCATAAAGATTGTGATGTTTAATGGAGATTGTTTCCATCACAGTGGTTGGTTCTACTTTACCTGTTTGGAGGTTATAAGAGGCAACTGTATCGCCAATGCTGATGTTTTCAATTTTGGATGTTAGTCCATTACTTCTTATCATCTTCCCGAATCTGTACCCTTCGTATTTTACCGCTGATGGTTTTTGGAAGTTCGGTCACAAATTCAATGATACGGGGATATTTATAAGGGGCTGTCACTTTTTTCACATGCTCTTGTAATTCTTTTGCCAGCTCATCACTGGGTTGGTAATTTTTCGAAAGAATAATGGTTGCTTTAACTACCTGGCCCCTGTCGGGATCAGGAACAGCTGTGATTGCGCATTCCATCACGGCCGGATGTTCTATAAGAGCACTTTCTACTTCGAAGGGGCCAATCCTGTACCCCGAACTTTTAATGACATCATCGGCCCTGCCAACAAACCAAAAATAACCATCTTCATCGCGCCAAGCCATGTCGCCTGTATAATATATATCGTTGTGCCATACTGATTTGGTTAACTGATCGTCGCGATAATAGCCGTTGAACATTCCAATGGGTTTACTTTCGCTGGTGTAAATAACAATTTGACCTTCTTCGCCAACTTCGCACGATTTGCCCTGTTCGTCGACGATGTCTAAATTATAGCCTGGTGAAGGTTTGCCCATAGAGCCTGGCTTGGGCTCCATCCATGGATAAGTGGCTGCTACTACGGTACATTCGGTTTGGCCATAGCCTTCCATCAATTTAATGCCGGTTATATCATAAAATTGTTTGTATACCTCCGGATTTAATGGCTCTCCAGCCACCACACAATATTTTAAATGGCGTAAATTATATTTGGACAGATCCTCTTTTATTAAAAACCGGTAAATGGTTGGCGGAGCGCAAAAGGTAGTGACTTTGTACCTTGAAATGACTTCCATAATGTTTTTTGGAACAAATTTGTCGTAATCGTATGTCATAACGGCACTGCCTGATAGCCATTGCCCGTATATTTTGCCCCATGCCGATTTTGCCCAGCCGGTATCGGCAATGGTAAAATGGAGACCATCGTCCTGAACATTTTGCCAAAATTTAGCGGTGAGAATATGCCCCAGTGGATATGTAAAATTATGATTTACCATTTTGGGCATGCCGGTAGTACCCGAAGTAAAGTAAAGCAACATGATGTCATCGTTGGTGTTAACATTCTCAGCTCGCACAAATTTGTCGGAACACTGGTCCATTCCTGTGTTGAAGTTTGACCATCCTTCACGATCAGTTTCAATAACTGCTTTGAGCTTTAGTGTGGGAGAGTGTTCTGTTGCTTCTTCTACATGTTTTATTACTTCAGGATCAGGAACGCAAACGATCATTTTAATATCTGCAGCATTATTGCGGTAAATAATATCTTTTGTGCTCAACAGGTGTGTAGCAGGTATGGTAATTGCTCCAATTTTATTTAAAGCCAGAGTACAGAACCAAAACTCATAGCGTCTTTTGAGAATAAGCATAACCGGATCGCCTTTTTTTATGCCTAAGGATTTAAAATAGTTAGCAGCTTTATCACTAAAAAACTTCATTTGTTGAAAAGTGAAAACAGCCTCGTTACTTTGGTCATCGCACCACACCATGGCAATCTTGTCGGGTGTTTTCAGTGCTATTTCATCCACCACATCAAATGCAAAATTGAAATTTTCGGGAATGTTTAAGTGATAGTTGGCAATAAACTCTTCGTAGGAGTTATAATTTATCTGTGTCAGGTATTTCTCGAGTATCATTTTGGAGGTTTAGTTTATAGTGCAACGGCAAGAAATTTAACCGTTTTGTTGTCCATGGCTTTCATGGCATGATTGTATCCCGAGTTAAAATATATGGAATCTCCCTCGTTTAATATGATTTCATGGGTATCAATAATAATTTTCATTGTTCCTTCAATCACATAGTTGAATTCCTGGCCGGGATGCGAGTTAAATTCCAGGGAGTTTTCAGGTGAGGGTTCAACTGTTACCAGAAATGGTTCTGCTTTTTTATGGATAAAATTATAGGCAAGGCTTTCATAATCGTATTGTTTTCTTCTTTTCACTTTCAGTCCTTTACCTTTTCGCACAACGGAGTAAACGTGTAGTTTAGGCTCATCACCACCAATCAGCGCAGAAAGCTCAATGCCTAATTTATGGGCAATTTTAAAAAGAAAACTTACAGGGATATCTACGTTGCCACTTTCATATTGTAAAAACAAATCTTTAGCAACGCCTAGGTCGATCGCTAATGTTTCCCCTGAAATACCGGATATCTCTCTCAATTCTTTGATTCTTTCGGCAATCAGTTTTATTTGGTCAGTCATGATGAGCTTGGTTTTAAGTTTCAATTATACAGAATTTATTTTTAAAGAAGAAGAAACTGATGTAGATTCTGGCAGTAGGAAACCAGAAGCATGATTTTAAAATTCAGTATACTAGAAATTTACGATGATTTTTTTAGGTAAATTATTTTGGTGGTTTGCCTGTTTCGCGAGAAGTTTCTTTCGCCTCCAATTCCCCGTTTTTGGAGAATCTCAATACCTGCGCTGTGCAGGGAGGAAGCAGAAGCTCCAAGTGGGGGTTCGGAAAGATAAACGTTTCGTCGCTCAGCATTTCTTGAGCTGAAATGGGCTTGTCAGTTCCGAGGATAAACGAGAGGTCGATTATGATTTGCTGTGGAGAGCCTATGTCGAAGTTACACACCACCAGAAATCCTAAATTCTGATTCTCCGCGTCTAAACGAAATGCCGCGATTACCGCTGGATGTTCGTTATCGACGAATCGACAATTTTCCCCACGCCTGAAGGCAGAATAATTGGTGAGAATGGAGTTAACCTGTCTGATGAACAGTGCAAATTTCGGCTCAGAGGGAAATGACATTTTTGGTTTTTTGCCAATAAAATTAATCCGTTCTTGCTCCCCAAATTCAACGCCTTGTATGATTCCGGTGGCTCCAGTGCCCATTAGGGCCGCAGCAACGTAGCGCGGTATCGTAGAGTTAATGGAACCGAACTCCTGAGCAGGTGAGCCGGAATCGTGTGATGTGATTGGCATAAAATATCTGACATGCTCAGAAACACGGTGGATGTATTTCAGGTATTCGCGAAGCTGAGGCACAAATTTGTAATCCCATGGGGTGGCCAGGTTAAGATTTAACCCCCACTTTGGTCCAGTGTGCAGAAGCGTGGTTTCGTCCGCAAAATACTCAGCAAGAAGACCCACCGTGGGATACTCCGAATGAAGTGCTAATGTAAGCGCCTGAACGAAATCGGGATCGCTACTATGCAGATTGTCGAAACGAATAAATCCACCAGTGTCATTTGCATATTTTGCCCAGAACAGCGCATAGTTAGTCATGTAAGCCCATATTTCCGACCGAATAGCTTCCGATGGATGCTCGTAGTTTATCAAAACGAGATCGTTCCAACTACACCAGCCTTCGTTTGACCAATATCGGGCACGCTGGAAGCCATCTGGCTGATTTGGGTCTGAAACGATCCAATCCGGCACTTGTTTTGCAATTGTGCTGTGTATACCCACATGGTTAAGTACCAGATCGAAACAGAGCCGAATATTGAGTGCTCTTGCTTCTTCGATATATTCTTCCAGTTGTGCCAATCCGTCTTTCTGTAGCCCTTTTACCAGATAGCTGGGGTCAATATTAAAGAGGTCTTTGGCTGCGTAAGGACTTTCGGACGTGTCCAACGTTGTTAAGGGTAGTAAGTGAACTGCATTAAAGCCCATATCACGGATACGTTTAAGGTCGGCTTTCCAGTCGGCCACCGTACCTGAGACATTGGGTATCACTGTATAGAGGCATAAGCCATCCACTTGGGGCGGATCAATTAAAACCCAAGCATCAGGGACGGTGTCTCTTAGCCACGATGCGCCATTATCCAGCGAGAACTCGGCTCGGAAAGAATGAAGTCCAGGGTACGTGACCGTAATGTGGCATACCAGTGTTCGCGCATCCTCACGATCGAAAGAAACAGTGTTCCATGTTTTGCCATCAATGGAATTCAATGTTGTTACGAGGTTCACTTGAACATTGTCGGGGAAATTGCCTCCCATAGATATTGTCAAAGTTAAAACTTCCCCCTGGCAAGCTCGTGAAAAGCTTTGTCGCCCAACAGGATACGAACGATGAATCTGACCGGCAATAGGACGAACGCGTGGGCGAATAGGTAAAACTGGAATTCGGCGGTGATGCATCGACATAAAGATACTTTCTAATTTATAGTGTGTTGAATGCTATCCAAACAACTTCTGATTCCTGCTAAGTTACCCAATTTTTACCACTTCACCAATATCTCGACTTTTCGGCGAGCTATGGCAATCATTATTTGTTATGAAAATTATAATATTATTCAGCCAAAAGATTTTAGAAATAAATTACGTCATTCTACTTTTTCAAAATCGATAAACCCTGCTTCCACATCGATATGTATCAGACGCGCTTTTAGTTTATGCCCCACTTCCAAACCTTTAAATCCATTAACCAGTTTCCCTTCCAAATGTGGATGAAAAAGCCTTATCCATGTACCTTTAAGCGATGCCCCACTGACGATGGCTTCAAATTCTTCGCCAATCCTCGATTCCATAAGTATGGCATTGGCCGACTTTTCGACCTGCCGTTCTACTTTTCTCACATCATCCTCCTTCAGCGTACAGTGACGCGCAATTTCTTCCAGCTGCAATGTCGAATAAGGAATAGGAGTGCCTGCAATTGCTGATTTAAGCAAACGTTGTGTGACCAAATCAGGATAACGCCGGTTGGGGGCAGTAGAATGTGTATAATCTTTCACTGCAAGGCCAAAATGACCAGGTGAGGGAGAACCGGGAATTTCCAAAACATATTCGCCCGAACCCAATAGTTTTAGCACACTAAGCGACATGTCTGCAAAATTTAACGGGTCTTTTTGTTTGATAAACTTCAGGTATTCGGAAAGAGATTTGGAATCGGCCTTTTCCGGAAGCGAAAACCCATGCTCGGAAGCCAGTTCAACGATCCTGTCCCAATGCTTAGGAACGCGGACAACTCTTCTCAGCGAAGGAAATTTTTTTCCGGTTAAGAATTGTGCCGTTGAACCATTTGCCGC
>CAYZNC010000174.1:9360-12494 GCA_964478555.1 uncultured Bacteroidales bacterium
GACTGTTGTATGGATCCATCATCGCCAACAACCATATCAACCACAATGGCACAGCGGTCTGCGTCAAAACACAACGATGTAAGATCAGTGGATAACTTTTCGGGAAGCATTGGAAATATCTGAGCTACGGTATAAATAGATGCCGTGTTTAAACCAGCATGGGTGTTAATACCGGATTGTGCATTAACCAAAGCATCTACATCTGCCACGGCAACCAATAGCCGCACCTTGTTTCCGGGTAGCTTTTCGGCATAAGTCAACTGGTCGAGATCAAGGGAACTGGCATTATCTATGGAACACCATAACAGGTTGCGCATATCTTTGGTTATACCATCTTTATAAACGGCGGGCATAGTAATTTTCGTCAATTCGCTGAGCTCAGCCGCAGAGAAATCCGGCTCCAGTCCCCTGGCAATCATTGCTTTTCGTGCAATATGCTGTAAAGTAATCATGTTGGCTTTTTTATCCATAATAGCTTTTTTATTAAACTGTTAGGGGGAAAATTCTTATAAGTACTAGCTAAGTGCTTTGCTAAAAGAAATGTGGCAGCCGCGATTAATCCTGTAACCGCCACTTTTAGCAGTTCCATAGTTTACTACCTGGTATTATTTAATTTTATTTTTCAACTGTTTATAGCTTGAGCTGCTTTAATGAGAAATTTCGGCTTATGGATAGAATCGTAAACAGGCATGACTTCTTTTCCAGTTTCGAACAAACCATATACTGCCATTTGAGCAGTCCTTACAGAATACTCAACAGTGAACACACAATCTGTCGGTGCTTCCGCAAATTGGCCTAAAAAAGCAAAATTTGTGGCTCCTTTTGGTAGAACATCAGGTCGATCTCCAATTTCTCGGGGCATAAATAAGCTATCTACAAATGGCATTGCAACAGGAATGCAGTTTATTTTTCCAGCTTCCATTAAAGGTTTCATTAAATCCTGGATCTTCAGGTGGTGCCATAATTCTTCCAACATCTCTTTTCCGGTGCATTCGGCCATTGGTTTATTAACGTAATTCCCTTTCCTGTCGGGATAGAGTCCATAACCCCAGAATATCTTTACGTCATCAGGTTGGTTAGGAAAATGTGGCTGACGGGCAATAACAAATGACAAGAGCCAGTTGGAATCGGTTAATGTTACAAGTCCACCGGTTCCATCAACATTCCCGGAAAAGTTTTCCATATAGTCGTGAAATGTATTGTCTTTTAAAGTTGCTGTAAACGAATACCATTTTTGAAGGTCAATATTGTCGCAAAAAGGCTTTGGGTTTCCAAATGCTGTATTTTTTGCTGCAACGTTTTTCCATAATTGCCAGGAACCCGTTTCTGTAAATCCTTTTAATTTTGCGGGCCTATCCCAGGTCCCGTTATCGGTACCTTCGGTAAGCGAGCCATTGGTAATAAAAACATAATCACTTTCGCCAAGCACAATTTCATTTTTATCTTTCAGATGTATAACGGTAGCTGTTTTTTTATCTGCCGACAAGTCAAAATCAATATCTACCACTTCCGTTTCCATTTGAAATTGCACACCTTTTGCTTCCAGATATTTTGTTATCGGAATAACCACAGAATGGTACTGATCGTATTTGGTTCGCAAAATACCGCCTAGTTTAGGGAGCACATCAACCAGATGAATAAATCGCATCATATACCGTCTCATTTCAGCAAGACTGCTCCATTTTTGGAAAGCAAACATGGTTGTCCAGATAAACCAAAAATTAGTTTTAAAGAAGGCCTGGTCAAACCATACTTCTATGCTTTTATTTCCCAACGATTTTTCTGAAGAAAATATCAATTTAAGTAATTCCGTTTGTTGCTTTAGATTTAGCCCAAAAGATGAAACATCTAACTTTTTACCATCTTTCAAAAGCCGGGCTTGGGCATTGGAAACAAACCTGTTGCTAAAATCAAACGATTCATCTCTTACTGATACATTATGATCTTCAAGGGAAGGAATGTGAGAAAGCAAGTCCCAATAGCAAGTATAATGTAATTCGTGCATTCTTCCGCCTCTGGTTACAAACCCGTTTTCGGCATTACCACTTCCATCAAGTGCTCCACCCAATATTTTGGCTTTTTCCAAAATATAAATATTACTACCGAGTACCCCCGCATCTTTCTCAAGATAAATGGCGCTTGCAAGAGCAGCTATACCACTGCCTATAAGGTAGACTTTCGAGTCTTTCGGTTTTTTGTTTTTTATTGAAGTCATGGTTTCATAGTATTAAACAAATTATTTCGATTGTATTATATTTTCAAATTATGGTACTAATTTTGTTTTAAGATTTACCATTGAAAATCGGATTTATCGCTAACTTCAATAACTTCAGGACGAAAATATTCGCATAAACTACATATTATTGTATTGCTTCAATCAAATTATAGTTTAATCTGAACCCAACCAGCTTCAAGTTTTGTCGCATAAGTGCGGATAGATTCCGTGCGAACATGCTTCATCATCATTTCGATGTTTTGTAAGTATTTGCCGAGAAACGGTGGTGGAATCTCATGACCGATATCTGATGGAACCGGACCGGAAAGGACTTCACCGTTAGTAATGTCGAATTGAGCACAGTGCATAGGGCAGGTGAGATATATACCGTCAAGTGTACCCATATCAAGAGGCGCATTCATATGGCCGCAGCGTTGCTGTAAGGCGTAATATTTTCCACCACTGTTGCAGATAACAATCTCGTTTCCGTCAAGTTCCACGGCTTTCATTCCGCCGGGAGCAATTTCGTCAGTACTTATCGCTCTAATAAACCTTTCACTCATTGTTCACCTCCTTTGGTGGCAATTGCGGAAGTTTGTCGGGATCAATAACATCTTTATGCACGAATAGTCCGCACCAACACCGTTTGATATCATCGAAATGTTTACGATGGAAAGGAATACATGGACACACAATTTGCATATCACGCACTCGGTCATTGCGCAATGGTTGACAAGGACAGAAAGGTATTCCATGCTTGCCTTCCAGTTTCACTTCCTGTTCGAGCAGAAAATTCATCATCTCCTCGTCGGGCGTAAATTTGAAGCCTGATGGCCCCACCACCTTTTCGAAGAAATAATGCATCGACTTCTTTCTTGATTCAATATTCACTAAGCTCTGGCTCATATTCCAAGTGCTT
>CAYZNC010000175.1:0-12380 GCA_964478555.1 uncultured Bacteroidales bacterium
ATTTTTCAAAGACTTTTTTTATTCATTTTTACACAGCCTCTGAAGAGAGAGGGAGCAACCTTCTGACTTCAACGGGTACGCAATTTTCTTACAATAAATATAACAGTAAAAAACTTAAAATAATATAAAAATTTCAAGCAGAACGACTCCCATCTCGCTTCAGGAGAGGGGCCGGGGGTGAGGCCTTGAACAGTAATGGTTACCGCTTCTGTTGCAACCTTGCGCCTTTCTTCTGGTTTCTTACATTTTTTACCTTTAATTTTCGGATATTTTAAAAATGATGCATATCTTGCAATGATGTTATATAACATTGATTTTCAACCTAACAGCTACTAATTAATTAAAAATATGACTATTAAACAAATTTCGATATTCCTGGAAAATAAATCGGGACGTTTAGCCGAGGTTTTAGGGATTCTCGGACAGGAAAATATTAAAATTTACGCCCTCACCATAGCCGATACGTCAGAATATGGAATCCTGAGGTTAATTGTAAGCGATTTTAACAAGGCTGTGGAGGCTTTAAAAGAAAAGAAATTTACCGTTAATATCACGGAGGTATTAGCTGTTGCTACACCAAGCCAAGCCGGGTCATTTGCAAAAGTGCTTAAAACATTTGCCGACGAATGTCTCAGTATCGAATATATGTATGCATTCAAAGGGGGTTCAAATGCGACCCTTTTTCTTCGCCCGGAGAACATTGAATCTGCTCTTCAGGTACTCAACAAACACAAATTCAGCCTATTAACTCCCGATGATTTGGGAAAACTTTAACTTTGCTAACCCGAACAAACACCTATGATTTGGAATAAGACCTTCGAGTGCATGAGTCGCGAAGAGATGCATGCCTGCCAGAGCCGACGATTAATTGATATGGTGGAACGCATATATCATAATGTACCGTTCTATAGGAATAAAATACAGGAATTAGGCCTACACCCCGGTGATATCCGTGATGTTAACGACCTTAAGAAACTTCCTTTTACAACCAAACAGGACTTGCGTGATAATTACCCATTTGGATTGTTTGCCGTTCCTCAAAGTGAAATAGTGCGTGTTCATGCATCCTCAGGCACAACCGGAAAACCAACAGTGGTAGGATATTCCCGACGCGACCTGTCGACATGGAGCGAAGTCGTTGCCAGATGTCTTGCAAGTGCTGGAGCCCACAAACACGATGTGGTGCATATTGCCTACGGATACGGACTTTTTACCGGTGGTTTAGGGCTTCATTATGGAAGCGAAGAAATTGGAGCTACTGTAATTCCTGTTTCTGGAGGAAACACCAAAAGGCAGCTCCAGATCATGAGGGATTTCGGAAGTACTGTTCTTGCCTGTACCCCCTCCTATGCTTTGTTTCTTGCTGAGGCTATGGAAGAAGATGGTATAAAACGTGAAGAATATAAATTACGAGTTGGCATTTTCGGCGCGGAACCATGGACAGAGAACATGCGTCGCGAAATAGAAGCTAAATGGAATATTAAGGCTATTGATATTTTTGGATTAAGTGAAGTAATTGGTCCCGGTGTATCCTGTGAATGTGAATGTCAGAACGGTCTTCATGTTGAAGAAGATCATTTTATTCCTGAAATTATTGATCCGGTAACCCTTGAGGTTTTACCGGAAGGAGCTGAAGGAGAACTTGTTTTCACTACGATTACCAAAGAAGGATTGCCATTGCTTCGCTACCGGACCCGCGATCTTACCAGTCTTAACTATGCCCCCTGCAAATGTGGAAGAACATTAGTGAGAATGAAAAAATGCACGGGCAGAAGCGATGATATGTTAATTATCCGCGGTGTTAACCTGTTCCCATCTCAGATAGAAAGCGTGCTGCTCGAAATGGGCGAAACAAGCGCTCATTACCTCCTTATTGTGGATCGTGAAAATAACCTGGATACCCTTGAATTACAGGTAGAAGTTGAGCAACGATTTTTTCAGGACCGGATCAGTGAGTTGCAAAAACTCTCCAAAAAAATTCAAAGTAACCTCGAAAGCACAATGGGACTTAGCATCACTGTAAAACTGGTAGAACCAAAAACCATTGAAAGATCGGAAGGAAAAGCAAAACGAGTAATTGATAAGCGAAAATTTTAGGCTGATTGTTAATGAGTTATTTTTTTATTTACATTTTCTGCCATTAAATGGCGGTTACATTAGATTAGTTCATTAATATTGCAAAAACTTTTTAAGAATTCGGATAGGAATTAATGAAGAATACTCCTGTAAGTGCGGACATCATTCAGGCAAAGATAAAAGAAAGTGGACTTGACATAGTGGGCAAAGGTTCGATTCGGGAAATTGTTTTTCTGATTAGCGAAATCGAAAAAGCTAGCGGGATCAAGTTTATTCGCATGGAAATGGGAGTCCCAGGTTTAGAATGTTCACAAATTGGCGTGGAGGCCGAAATTGAAGCCCTGCGTAATGGTGTGGCATCCGTTTACCCTCCAATGGAAGGAATACCTGCACTGAAACAGGAAACGGCCAAATTTCTTAAACTGTTCGCCAATGCCGATTTTACTCCTAAAGGTTGTATTCCAACCGTAGGCTCTATGGAAGCCAGCATGGCTGCTATTATGGTTTCGAACCGGTGCTTTGCCGATAAAAACACAACATTATTCATCGACCCGGGATTTCCGGTACAAAAGCTTCAGGTTAAATCCATGGGGCTTGGACAACAGTCGTTTGATATCTATAATTTCAGAGGCGAAAAGTTAAAGGCTAAGCTTGAATCGTATTTGCAAAAAGGAAATATTTCCTCCATACTGTACTCAAATCCAAACAATCCTTCATGGGTGTGTTTGACAGAAAAGGAATTGCAAATCATAGGTGAACTGGCCAATCAATATAACGCAATTGTTATCGAGGACCTGGCTTACTTTGCCATGGATTTCAGGCAAAAAATAGGTACTCCAGGCAAGGCGCCATTTCAGCCAAGTGTGAGACAATTTACCGATAATTGTATCATTCTTGTTTCCGGATCGAAAGTTTTTAGCTACGCCGGGCAAAGGATTGGCATAATGGCGATGCCAGACAATCTTTTTAACCGCAGGTATGAAAACCTGAATGCATATTTTGCGACTAATGAATTCGGCCATGCTATTATTTATGGTTCATTATATGGTTTATCTGCCGGAACTGCGCATTCTACACAATACGCAATGACTGCCATGCTGAAGGCTGCGAATGAAGGTCGTTATCAATTTGTGGATGCCGTTCGGGAATACGAAAAACGGGCCCGTGTGATGAAACAATTATTTACAGATAATGGGTTTACCATTGTATATAACAAAGACGAGGATAAACCATTGGCCGATGGATTCTATTTCACCATTGGATATCCTGGGTTTACAGGCTGCAAGCTTATGGAAGAGTTACTTTACTATGGCATTAGCTCCATTGCACTTGACATTACAGGTAGTGAAAAAGAAGGACTGAGGGCTTGCGTTTCCATGTTTCAGGAAAATCAGGCCGTCGAATTGAATCGAAGATTACAATTATTTAGAGAACATCATAAAATTAATTAATTATAAATTGTTGGAACTATGGCGAAAATTCGCGGAGCAATAGTAATTGACATTGAGAGGTGTAAAGGCTGCGAAATTTGCGTAGTTAATTGCACAACCAATGTTATTGGCATGGATAAAAAGGTAAACGGCAAAGGTTATCGCTTTGCGTATATGGAGAATCCTGAAGCCTGTACCGGTTGCGCAAACTGTGCTTTGGTTTGTCCTGACGGTGTGATTACTGTGTATAGAAAGAAATTTGAAATCTTAGAGAAATAATAAGAATGGCTGAATTAAAACTAATGAAAGGTAATGAGGCTGTGGCCGAAGCTGCTATGCGCACTGGTGCTGATGCATATTTCGGATATCCCATTACCCCCCAGTCGGAGATACTGGAATACCTGATGACTGAGAAGGCTTATGAACGTACCGGAATGGTAGTTTTACAGGCTGAAAGCGAATTGGCCGCAATTAACATGGTCTATGGAGCGGCATGCACAGGAAAAAAAGTGATGACATCTTCATCGAGCCCAGGAATTAGCTTGATGCAGGAAGGGCTATCCTATATAGCCGGGGCTGAATTGCCCTGTTTAATTGTAAACGTTGTAAGAACAGGTCCTGGCCTTGGAGCTATCCAACCCGCTCAATCCGATTATTTTCAATCGGTCAAGGGAGGGGGACATGGTGATTATCATCTGATTGTAATAGCGCCTGCATCAGTTCAGGAAATGTCGGATTTTGTACCACTGGGGTTTGAGTTAGCCTCAAAGTACAGAAATCCCGTTATGATACTTTCTGATGGTTTGATTGGTCAAATGATGGAAAAAGTAGAACTTTTTGATTCTACTCCACGCCAGACTGAAATTGACTCAGACTGGGCGCTGTCCGGAAGAACAGGAAACAGAGCAAAACACACTATTACTTCACTGGACCTTGACCCGGCTAACATGGAAAAGCACAATCTCCATCTTCAGGAAAAGTACAGAGCCATTGAAGCTGCCGAAGTTAGGTACGAAGCACTGCAGTGCGACGACGCTGAATACATTTACGTTGCATATGGCGCCAGTGCACGTATTTGCCAAAAAGCTGTGCAACTTGCACGTGCCAAAGGAATTAAGGTGGGTTTATTACGTCTGATTACACTATATCCTTTTCCAAAAATTCCTTTGCAAAATTTGGCAACCAAGGTAAAAGGAATGTTAGCAGTTGAGATGAGTGCCGGCCAAATGGTCGAGGATGTTCGCCTTGCTGTTAATGGTAAAGTAAAAGTAGAGCATTATGGAAGGTTTGGCGGAATGATTCATTCACCCACAGAAGTATTACAAGCCTTAGAAAATAAACTTATTAACGCTTGATTATGGACATAAACGATATCATTTGTGAAGAAAATTTGATATACCGGAAATCCGGTTTATTGATGGAAAAACCATTTTCTTACTGTCCCGGATGCGGACATGGTACAACGCATAGAATTATTATGGAAGTGATTGAAGAGATGGGTATAACATCCGATGTTATTGGAGTTGCACCTGTTGGTTGTTCTGTAATAGCCTATGATTTTTTAAATATTGATATGGCTGGTGCTGCACATGGCCGTGCACCTGCTGTTGCTACCGGTATAAAAAGGGTATACCCTGAAAAATTTATATTTTCATACCAGGGCGATGGCGATTTGGCAGCTATAGGAACTTCCGAAACAATTCATGCCTGCAATCGTGGCGAAAATATTACCATGATTTTTATTAACAATGGGATATATGGGATGACAGGAGGTCAAATGGCTCCCACAACCCTTGAGGGTATGCAAACATCCACTTCTCCATATGGCCGGGATATTGCTACGATGGGTTATCCTATAAAAATGACTGAGCTCTTGTCTCATCTTGAAGGTACTTATTATATTACCCGTCAGGCGGTACACACTGCAGCCCATGTGAGGAAAACAAAGAAAGCAATTCGTTTGGCATTTGAGAATCAAAAGTTAAAACGAGGTGTTTCTCTTGTTGAAGTGGTTTCTAATTGCAACTCTAATTGGAAGCTTTCCCCTGTAAAAGCAAACCAGTGGATGGAAGAAAATATGTTTAAATTTTATCCCCTGGGCGACATCAAAGTGGAAGGCAAATTGGTTGAAAAAGTACAAAAAACAGACCATGCTGAAAGAGTAGGAAACACAATAAAACTCTAGATATATTAAATTTTAAATTAATATTCAATGACCGAAGAAATTATTATTGCAGGATTTGGAGGACAAGGTGTATTGTCAATGGGCAAAATATTAGCCTATTCCGGAATCATGCAAGATATGGAAGTAAGCTGGATGCCCTCATACGGACCTGAAATGAGAGGCGGAACGGCTAATGTTACAGTTATTCTTAGTGACGAACGCATTAGCTCTCCTGTTCTTAATGAATATGATACAGCTATTATCCTTAACCAACAATCGCTCGATAAATTTGAGCCCATGGTAAAACCCGGAGGAATCTTATTATACGATAACAACGGTATAACTCGTCTTCCTGTACGCAAAGATATTCGCATTTATTGTGTAGAGGCAGTTGCGGAAGCAGCACGGAGATCAATGTCCAAAGCATTTAATATGGTTGTATTAGGAGCTTACCTAAAAATTCAACCGGTAGTTCAACTTGAAAATGTTGTTAAGGGACTTGAGAAATCGTTACCTCCCAGACATCATGCAACTATTCCTATGAACCGCGATGCCATTGTCACGGGCATGGAAATTGTTATGCAACAGAACTAGCAGTACGAATCATCAAATTAACGGAACTGATGAGTGCTTTTAAAATATATTCCTCATTAGATCATCATAACAAAAAATGGGACTAAAAAGCAAGGTTGTATTGATAGCCCTTGCGCTGGTCCCATTTTTACTTCCCACAATGACTTGATTGTTCTTTTTGTTCTCGTAATTTAATGACATAATCTTTTAATACTTCAGGTGCATTCATATATTCAAACGTCACTCTGTGCTTTTCACCTGATACAAGCTCTACCTCTATCCATTCGGCACCTCCATCCGCACAGTCCGGACATCCGATAATTGCCTGCAATGCGAAAAATCTCCTGGTATCCAATCCTGATATAAATGAACTCCAATTTGTCAAGGTATCCTTACAGGTGATTGTTTTTAATGTGTCACTCCATCCCGAATTTGTATAAATAACAGACCAGGGTTGCAGTAAAATATCACTTTTACAATATCCTAAACATTCTCCAAACGAAGTTCCATACTTTATTTGTTTTACTTCGGTGAGATTAACACCTTTATCATTCTTTTTACAGGAAAATGTTAATCCTGCAATGAGTAAAATGAAGATGATTCGTTTCATAAATTTAGTTTTAGTTTTTTTAATTCATAGATGGCTTATAGCAGAAAAGGTTGCGCCCTTACTTTCCAAATCAATAGTGATTCATGTCAATATAATCAATGAGACCCCCTCACCCTTTTGTTTATGATGAATCATAAACTCCGGTAACGCATCTCACCGAATTTAAAAATATTCCTGGCACTTCTGAAGTAACTTTAAATTTAGTTCTGACCCAAACAATATTAATCACCAACTGTTTATTATGTATATAAAAGGCCAGGTAGCTTGCATAAAATCGTTGATCCGGAAGTAATAAAATGATAATGATTATATGCGATCAAAAACCAAAACTTAAGTTTTCAAATCAAGCAGGAAAAACCAATACCACCATATTTTTAATTATTATATAACACATTTATTTTTAATAGAAATCTGCCTATGTATTTAACTTAAACTCAAATTCAATGAAACTATATACACTGTGTTTAATATTTGTAGCAATTGGGATGAGATTAACCCCGGCCCAAGCGATGCAAATGACAGGAACGGTCATTAATTCGGAAGATAAACAATCGTTACCTGGAACTGCCACAATAGTGAAAGATGCAAATACCGATTCAACCACAGATGAGCAGGTAAAATACTCCCTGACCCTACCAGCTGACGCCCGGGAAGAATACAGATTAACCAATACAACCTATGGCATAAATGTATACCGTTCCACAACGGGTAGCGGATATGGTCCCAGCATGAACATTCATTTTAATGCCCAAACATTTAACCGGGTTTTTGAACTGGGTGTGATGTTCGATAATAAAAAAATGAAGGGTTTTGAGTTCTTGTATAAGCTTTATTTTGGATTTCACCTGGCACATTTTTATGAAAAGCCTCTAAAGCCATACGTCTACTATAACTTCATGTATCGCACTCCCACAGAAATTATTGTTGACCGCTCACTCCTGAATGCCGATAATGTAAACCCTGCTGCAATAGGCGGCAAAATTACAACTTTTGAGCATGCCGTGGGTCTGGGTGCAAAACTTAGGCTACTGAAAAAATTGTATCTGGAAAGTAATGCAGGCTTCGGTGTTTACCTGGGTTCGCGCTACCAGGGAACTACTCCCAAAACATGGGGTTTTCATTTACATAACTGCGGGTTTGTTCCGTCCTTTAAACTAGGTCTTGGTTTTCAGTTTTAGCAGTACTATTTTTTGATTCATAAAAATGCATGTCGCTAATATATTGCCATACTTTTTCGGGCAAAAAATATCGCACATCCTTCTTTTGAGCTATGGATTCCCTCACAAAAGTGGAGGAAATGTCCATAAGGGGCGCATTTACCACTTTCCCGTTTTCAATATTTCTGAGCAGGTCAGGATGGGTACCGGGACGTGGATACACATAACGCTGGTAATTTTTTATTAATTCCTTATAGTTTTTCCACTTTTCAAAACTCGACAATCCATCCGAACCCATAATAACAACAAACTTTATTCCCGGATACTTTTCGTGGAGGTAAGCTAAAGTATCCATGGTATAGGAAGGTTGCGAAAGTTTAAACTCAATATCCGAAGCTTTAAAGCGATTATCATCCTCCACAGCAATGCGAACCATTTCCAGCCTATGATGGTCGGCAAGTAAGGTGTCCTTTTTCTTTAATGGGTTATGGGGGCTCACTACAAACCAAACTTTATCCAAGTCGGTAAACTCCACAATGTAGTTTGCTATTGCCAAATGTCCGATATGAATAGGATTAAACGACCCAAAAAAAAGACCAATCTTCATGTCTTACCGCTTATCATAAATAAATGCTGAAACTATCTTGAAAGCCTTATTTTGTGCTTCCTGTAAATTATCATTCACCAAAATAATATCAAACTGATCGGCAAATTTAAGTTCATAAACGGATTTTTCAACCCGCTTACGAATCGTCTCAGCATCATCTGTTGAACGGGCCACCAGTCGTCGTTCCAACTCTTCAACGGAGGGGGGCATAACAAAGATAGAAAGCGTCTCTTTCGGAAATTTACTTTTAAGGTTGAGACCACCTTTCACATCTATATCAAACAAAACATGGTTGCCATTCTTCCAGATCCTTTCAATCTCACTTCTTAAAGTACCGTAGTAATTGCCATTGTAAACTTCTTCCCACTCAATAAATTCGTTGTTTTTAATTTTCTCTTTGAAATCATCCATCGAAAGAAAATAATAATCTTTCCCATTTACTTCACCCTCTCGTGGCGAACGGCTGCATGCTGATATAGAAAATTCCAGCGGAAGTCCACTTGCCAGCAAGTTTTTTACAATAGTTGTTTTGCCCGCTCCCGATGGCGCTGAAAATATAATAAATTTACCGGTCATATCTTATCTTAGATGTTGGCTGTTAACATTAAGCTGTTAGCCGTTGGCATTTAGCTGTTAGCATTTTCTTTGTACTTTAAACTTTAGCCCTTCGGCTACGCTCGGGGTACATGCACATTGGGGCCGGACGTTGAGCGAAGTCGAAACGTACTTTGTACTCTCTTACTCAGTACTCAGTACTTCCTAAAGCACATTATTCACTTGTTCCTTAATCTTTTCCAGCTCATCTTTCATCCGCACCACTATTTTTTGCATATCAAAATCATTGGCTTTTGAACCAATGGTGTTGATTTCGCGACCTATCTCCTGTGTAATAAAACCAAGTTTTTTACCATTCGCTTCAGGCTCGTTCATTGTTTCAATAAAATAAACACAATGATTTGCCAGCCTTACTTTTTCCTCCGTAATATCAAGTTTTTCAATGTAAAAGATAAGTTCCTGTTCTAATCTGTTCTCATCAATTTTATCTGAAGAAACCAATTCATTCAAATTTTGCCTGAATTTTTCTTTTAGTTTGTTGATTCGTTGCGATTCAAAAGGTTCGAGGCTGTTAGAAAGTTCAGTAATAATTTTGATGCGTTCCACAATATCCTTTTCGAGTGCCTTTCCTTCCTGCGCCCTAAATTCATTTAATGTTTTTAAAGCGTTATTGGTGCAGGCAATAAGTGCTTTCCATTCATCATCCGATACTTCCTGCTTTTCAGATCTCAATACATCGGGTAGACGTAGCAAAGTACTGATAATATCACCAGGCACAGGCACTTTTAGCTCCGCGGCTATGTTAGTAATTCCTTTATAATAACCCTTGATTAGTTTAGCATTGAGGTTTACCGGAACTTCCTCTTCAACAAAATCTAAGGAAATATAAAGATCTACCTTACCCCGGCTAATCTCCCTGCTGATTTCATTCCGCAGATCGATTTCCTTCTCCTTATAAATAGAAGGAGTTTTAATATTAATATCAAGTTGCTTGCTGTTGAGCGATTTGATTTCAACGGTAATTTTCTTCGATTGATACTCACATTCGGCCTTACCAAAGCCCGTCATAGATTTTATCATGAGGTTGTAGTTTAATAATCAAAGGTAATGAAAAAGCCAATAATATCCTCAAACTCAAACAAGGTTAACTATTTCTTAACGTAGTTTCGAATGGAGTGCGATTAATGATCGATCGCCCTAATGTAATTTCATCGGTATACTCCAATTCATCACCAAAAGAAACACCACGTGCAAGTGTTGTAATACTGACAGGGTATTTTTTGAGTTTTTTGTAAATATAAAAATTAGTGGTATCCCCTTCGAGAGTGGCACTAAGGGCAAAAATTATTTCCCTGATATCTTTCTGAGCAACTTTTTCTTCAAGCTCATTAATGGTCAAATCTGCAGGTCCAAAACCGTCCATGGGTGATATTATCCCGCCCAGAACATGATATACTCCCCGAAACTGCATGGTATTTTCGATCGACATCACATCGCGAATGTTCTCAACTACACAAACGATAGATCTGTCCCGGGAAGTGTCCGAACAAATAGAACAAGTTTCCTCATCGGAAAGATTATAACATACACTGCAACGTTTAATCTCATTCTTAAGCTTGATGATTGCATTTCCAAACTGACTAACCATTTCTTTATCCTGTTTAAGTAAATGCAGTACCAGTCGTAAAGCAGTTTTGTTACCGATTCCTGGCAACTTTGAAAACTCTGCCACTGCACTTTCAAGAAGTTTCGAAGAATAATTAAGGACATTCATAATTGGGTTCAAAGTTAATAATAAATATGACTTAAAACCGCGAGTAAGAGATTGGTAATGTTCTCAAACAGATTTAGTAAAGGTTTTATGAGAAGCTGAAATGTAATAATAATCGCTATTTGTATTTTGCTACAAAATTAACCGTACATTTACAGCGATTTTAGGTTAATCGTCACTGAACCTTCCGTCATTAGTAACTCACAAGGTGATATGATCTTAGTTCCGAAAGCTTTGGATACTACCTCACATCCGGAGTGTGTAAAATATTAATCATGGTATCCGGTCTGACCGATAACTTATCATAATATTCAAATGTACATCCGTGAAGCGTCGATCGATAGGAATGCATTCACGGACGATATCCCGCAATTAGGGGAACCAAAAAACTTAAAAATATTTCGAAATGAAAACATTAAAAATTGGGAACTTTGATATTTCGCTCCCAATCATACAAGGCGGAATGGGAGTTGGCGTATCACTTTCAGGTCTTGCTTCCGCAGTTGCTAACGAGGGCGGTGTAGGTGTGATTTCAAGTGCCGGCCTGGGACTTTTATACAGAAATTTTTCCAATAATTATGTGGACGCAAGCATACATGGGTTAAAAGAAGAAATAAGAAAAGCTCGCGAAAAAACACTGGGAGTAGTTGGGGTTAATGTAATGGTGGCAATGACAAACTTTGCCGATATGGTAAAAACAGCTATTGCAGAGAAAGCAGACATCATTTTTTCCGGAGCCGGGCTTCCTCTGGATTTACCAAGTTTCCTTAAAAAAGACAGTACTACTAAACTGGTGCCTATTGTTTCATCGGCAAGGGCTGTAAAAATTATTTGCGAAAAGTGGAAAACAAATTATAACTATTTACCTGATGCAGTAGTTGTGGAAGGCCCTAAAGCAGGTGGACACCTTGGCTTCAAACCCGATCAGATTGAAGATGCAAATTTCGCACTTGAACAACTGATCCCCGAAGTGGTTATTGAGACCAAACAAATAGGAGATACTTATAACAAGGAGATACCTGTGATTGCGGCAGGTGGAATATATACCGGAAAAGATATTTATAACATTCTTAAACTCGGCGCTTCCGGCGTTCAAATGGCAACCCGGTTTGTAACTACCGAAGAATGCGATGCATCTGATGCATTTAAACAAACTTATATCGATGCACGCAGTGAGGATATAGAAATCATCAAAAGTCCTGTTGGTATGCCAGGTCGTGCCATCATAAACAATTTTTTAGAGAAAGTAAAAAAAGGAGAAAAGCAGCCTAAAAGATGTCCTTTCAAATGCATAAAAACCTGCGACATCTCAAAAAGTCCTTACTGCATTGTTTCAGCTTTATACAGCGCGTTCAGAGGTAACCTGGAAAACGGGTATGCTTTTGCAGGCACCAACGCGTTCAAAGCAACCGAAATTATTTCCGTAAAAGAAACTTT
>CAYZNC010000176.1:0-12342 GCA_964478555.1 uncultured Bacteroidales bacterium
TTACGTAATCCTGAAATTTATAAGCCTTTCGGATGATGATCATCAGTACCATTACCATTGCAAAGCCTTGAAATATAGCGCCAACCACAAAATACGGAGGGAATATGGTGGTATGCCAGCCCGGTTCAACGGACGACGCAAAGTCGGTAGAAACAATCGAATGCACTGATACTACCAATACTGCAGCCAGGCCTCCCAAAACAAAAGCCAGGGCTTCAAAACGCTGCCATTGACGGGATGATCCCGTCCAACCCATGGAAAAGAAGCCGTATATTGCTTTTCTAATTTTTGATTTTGTCCGGTCCCTGATGGTGCCAAAGTCAGGTAGCATACCCAGGTACCAGAACGAGGCAGATATAATTAGATATGCTGTAATAGCTGTAACATCCCAAAAAAGTGGAGAGTTAAAATTTACCCAAAGTGGTCCTCGTGTGTTCGGGTAAGGAACAACATAGAATGCATCCCAAAGCCGGCCCATATGAAGGAGACGATATAAGCCTGCACACATAACTGCAAATACAGTCATAGCTTCCGCAGCACGATTTATAGAGGTACGCCATTTCTGACGTAGTACTAACAGAAAGATCGAAAATGCTGTTCCGGCATGCCCAATACCTATCCACCATACAAAGCTGATAATGTCCCATCCCCAACCTATACTATTGTTGAGGTTCCACATACCTATACCAAACCTTACAGTAAGGTACATTGAATACAAACCCCATAAAACTGCCAGGTTGCTCAATCCCATGGCAACAAACCACCATTTTGGTGTAGCTGCTTCAATGGGACGTAATACATCACTGGTAACATCTTGCATTGATTTGTTGCCAGCTATCAGGTCCCCTCTTACTTTCCGGTCGTACATGGTTACTCTTCTTTATTTCTTACTTTGGTTAAATAGCCGACTTTAGGCAGGGTATGCAATTCCTCCAGTAAATGATAATTGCGCTCATTGGAAAATAATTTGAAAATGTTGCTATGCTTATCATTCAGGTCGCCAAATGTCATGGCATCGGCGGGACATGCCTGTACACAAGCAGGTTTTACATCGCCATCTACTATAGTACGGTTCTCAAGCTTAGCCGTTAGTTTCTTTTCCTGGATACGTTGCACACAGAAAGTACACTTTTCCACAACACCCCGTTCACGTACCACTACATCAGGGTTTAGGACTAATTTGCCTATTTGTGAGTTCTGGTTATAATCAAATTTGGGGTTATCTACGAATTTCAACCAGTTAAACCTTCGCACCTTATACGGACAATTGTTGATGCAATAACGGGTTCCCACGCAACGGTTATAGGCCATTTGGTTCAAACCTTCATTGCTATGAGTGGTGGCCGCAACCGGACAAACGTTTTCACACGGTGCATTGTCGCAATGCTGACACATCACAGGTTGAAACAATACAGATGGGGATTCAGAAGGGCCGGTGTAATACCTGTCGACCCTTATCCAATGCATAATTCTCCGTTTACTTACCTGTTCTTTACCAACCACGGCTATGTTGTTTTCGGCCTGGCAGGCAATGGTGCAAGCTCCGCAGCCAACGCATGAGTTTAAGTCTATACCTAATCCCCAATGGAAATTATCATATTTGCGCTCAGGATAGAGTGTCTGATGTTTCTTTTCAAACTCTTCATGAGCTTCATTACCTGCATTGGGCTTGGCGGAATATTCTTTTAATGTCGTCTCCCTTACAATATCCCTTCCTTCCATGGTATGGTGGGTTTGTGTCAACGCAAGTTTTGCGGTTTTCCCAGTTTTGCTTATGTTAATATCAGGGAGAAAGTATTGAATATTGTCGTTGTGCCTATTAGCATAAGGATACACATCTACACCAACCTCTTCGGCTACCTTGCCTGCTTCTGTCCGTCCATAATTCAGGGCTATGGTAATAACCTGATAGGCCTGTCCAGCTTGTACCACGGCAGGTATTTCAAATTTATCCCCTACTTGAATAACATCCCCGGTTTTTATTCCCTTTTCGGCTGCCAGTTTGGTGGAAATCGATGCGTAGTTTTCCCATGTAACCCTTGAAATAGGGTCGGGGAGTTCCTGTAACCAGGGGTTGTTGGAATGATAGGCGGAGGCAATTCCAATTGGTAGGACAAGTTGGAGCTCAAGCGATTGATTTGCCTTGTCCTTAACTGCTAATGCCTTTAGATCTTCAATAGCCGAAATGCTTAATTTTTCAGTTCCTGAAGTTTCGAAACAGCCATTTTGCATCGTGGATATCCAGAAAGTCTCAAAATCACTGCTATCTTTTTGTTTTGGGAAGATGGATTTTTCCCAATAATTTTTCATATAACCTTCCCATTTTTCTGTTTTGTGTGCCCAGGTTAGCATACTGTCCTGCATTTGCCGGGTATCAAAAATATGATGGATACAAGGTTGGGAAAGACTGTATAGCCCTTTTCGAGGCTCAAAATCATTCCATGATTCCAGAAAATGATAGTCGGGACAAACAAAATCGCAATGTGGTAAAGTTTCATTCGGAAATGCTGAGAAGGAAATCTTTAATTCAACCTGGTCAAGTGCTTTTATAAATTCCTGAGCGGCATAGTAATCATAACAGGGATTGGCGTTGTTAAAGAAAATGGCGCCTACTTTCCCAGCCCGCATGTCATCTACCAGCTCAAAAATTTCCTTGTCCGATCCTTGTTTGATGAGTACTGGTTTTTCCAAGTCGAAGGTTTTGCCATAATTGCCCAAAATCCTATTGATGGAGATCACTATTTTCTGCACATTTACGTCATTAGACCCGGAAATAACAATCGATTTACCTTTATTACCCAACAATTCTGCCGCAATTTTCTCCAATTTAAATTCGCTATTTACTGCGGTCGCAGATATCTGTTCCCCACCTAATTTAGAGGCAAGTAAATTATAAAGGTTGGCAAGAACAAGGGGCTCTTCCGAAGGCTTTATCTGAATCCTTTCGTCTGCATTGCTACCGGTGAGGGAAAGATTGGCCTCATACTGTATATGACGGTTCATGGAATAATTACCCTTTTCCACCTTTCTCTTTGATGCATAGGCAAGGGTGAATTCGGTTGGAAAAAGCCAGGTTCCAAGAAAATCGGCCCCAAAACTTACAATTACATCGGCCTTATCAAAAAGAGGGTAGGGGATACCTTTAGCCCCGGTCGTTTTTTCATAAGCGTCAACCATGCCAGCGTAGGATGTTACATCGTAATTCACAACTTTAGTACGAGGGTATTTCGATTTGAATTCCTCAATAACGCTGAGGGTAGATGGGCTAAAAATGGTAGATGTCAACAATACAATGGACTTATCCTGTTTATTAAGTTTTTCTAAACTGGCTATAATCTGTTTATCAGCCTCAGCCCATGAAACATATTTATTCTTCTTTAATGGGTTTTTAATACGGGCATTATCGTACAGGCTTATAATGGATGCCTGAACCCTGGCTGATGTTCCTCCGTTTGTATATTTGTACAAGGTATTGCCTTCCAGTTTTATGGGACGTCCGTCACGCACTTTCACAACCACTGGGCAATATTCGGATCCATCAAAATAGGTTGATGCATAATGAAAGGCTTTCCCTGGCACTATATCGGAGGGCTGGATAAGAAAAGGGATGGCATTCTGAACCGGCTTTCTGCATGCAGCAAGAAGGGCAGTTCCAGCCACACTGTAACTCATAAGCTTTAGAAAATCCCTGCGCGATGCAGTAGCTTTGAGCGGTATACCTTCAAGCATCCCAAGTACATCATCTTTTTGACTTGCTTCAGCTTCAGCTTTTTCCTTTTCGTCCAGCACAGGCCCTGTTTCAATTTCATCAAGGCTTCGCCAATATTTCTTCATTTTTGTTTCGTTTTATTAATAATGACATTTCATACAATCCGTACCACCAATATTCTCAACAGTAATCTTTTTGATCTTGCCTGATTTCAGGTCCTTATGGAGCTGTTCATATTTTCCGTAAAATTTATTGTCGACTTGAACACCTGTTTCCCGGTGACATTTTACACACCAACCCATGGATAAGTCGTTCACCTGCACAACCTGGTCCATGGAAGCAACATCTCCGTGACATTTAATGCAATCGATTTTACCGGCAGCGACGTGCTGTGCATGACTGAAAAAAACATGATCTGGCAAATTGTGTATTTTAACCCATTTGATGGGTTGATTGTTTTCAATGGCCTTGTATATCTTATCAATTTCAAACCTACCACTGTGGCTGCCCTCTTTCACTAAAACATGGCAATTAGTACATACATTTGCCGGTGGTATACCTGCAAATTTGCTTTGCTCAGCATTAAAATGGCAATATAAGCAACTGGTTTGATTTTGACCGGCATGTACTTTATGAGAAAACTTAATAGGTTGGTCGGGCTGGTAATTTTGGGACCTGCCCAAATCAATGGCAGCGTGGGCAATAATCTTGGTTATGAGTAATAAGCTGACCGTAAGTGCTGAAATGTGAACAATCCTATACTTAATTTTATGCGTAAAGATTAAATCTGCTAAAGCAATAAGAAAAATTAAAATCAGCAATGTAAACAAGATACGTTTAGTCATCAATGGTTTTACCGGCGCTTCGTCTTGAACAGCCAAGTCGGCAAGGTAACCCTTTAGTTGATGGATTTGCTCATCCGATAGTGTCAGGTCCTCATGCAATTGGGTCATTACTTTACCTGTCGGTTTTGTGATTGCATTCTTAAAAGCAGTAAAGCCCGTATTTTTAAACTTTAGCGCCAAATCCCTGGCCGATGGGCTCCAATTAAAAGTATCAATATGGTCTACATTGTGGCAGGATGCGCAGTTAATGGTTTGCGTGGCAGAAGGGATCTGACCGTGGAAAATTCTTTCACCCTCCCTTACATCACCCGAAGTAAAGTGTGTTAATTTTTCATATGGGTTGTTTGCCAAGGAATCATTGTTTGCAAAAGTGATATTGTTAAACAACAATAAGCTTAAAAATAATAAACAGATATCTTTACTCCTCATAGGTCCGACTTTTTACTCCTTATAGGTTTGACTTTTACTTCTCGTCGTTTCATCATAGGGTTACGCTTATGCTTCATACATCAAATTTCCTTTATAATACTCATTATCAGTTTGCAGTGCATTGGATATGCTGGTGTCAGGGGCCTATCAGCAATATTATGAGAAACAACAAACAAAGTAATAATGTTGTTTAATTTTTGTAACGATTTGATAAAAATAATAAATTTTAGGTTCATTACTCATTTTATTTTAATGGCTTAGGTATTATTTATAAATGATTTTTTTTAGGAATACGAAATCCCAATCTGAAATTGATCGTTTATAATTTTGTCAGGTAAGTACTACTTGCTCAAAATTCAGGGAACAAAATAAAATATCTTGTTGTTAGGGTGGAGTGTTATTCATGGATAAATTGTTTTTAATTAAATGATTGGTTTTATGAAGAAAAGAGCCAAAATTTTTGAAAATATAATAGCTACTGCAAGGATGCTTCTATTTATTATTCAAAAGAAAATGCAACGCATTTATAAAAAACCTTTGCCAAAAATAGAAGGTTTACGAATTGAAAAAGATGTTCACGTAAAAATGAGAGACGGTATTTCTCTCCTGGTGAATATCTATTTACCGGACAAAGTTGGAAAGTATCCTGTGATCATGTGTATGACACCCTATGGTAAAGATGAGCAGCCAGAACATTACGATATTCTCAAAATTACGGGTATCGATGTTGGGGATTTTAAGACATCTGAATATACCATATTTGAGGGACCAGATCCTGTATTTTGGGTAAAAAGGGGATATGTTGTTATTCATGCAAATGCCAGAGGAATGTGGAATTCGGAAGGAATGGCAGTGATATTTGATAAACAAAATGGGATTGATTATTACGACTTGATTGAATGGGCAGCAGCACAAGAATGGAGCAATGGGAAAGTTGGATTGACCGGTGTATCTTATTTGGCTTGGTCACAATGGATGGTAGCGCCATTAGCCCCTCCCCATTTAGCGGCCATTTGCCCCTGGGAAGCTTTTTCAGATATGTACCGTGAGGTCGCCTATCACGGTGGAATTCGTGAAATCGGTCTCATGGGACAACTTTCTAAACGCAGGTTTTATGCTCATTATAATCGTAAATACGGTATCAAAGAGGACCTGATGACCAGTATTAAGCAACATCCTTTTTTTGACAGTTACTGGAAAGATAAAAACCCTGATTTATCAAAAATAAATGTTCCTGCACTTGTTTGTGCGAGTTGGTCCGACCAGGGTTTGCATACGAGAGGATCACTCATTGGATACAGTACCATCAATTCAAAATACAAATGGCTTTTTACACACGGAAGAAAAAAGTGGGAAACCTACTATGGTAATGAAGCTTTGGAAATGCAAACAAAGTTTTTTGATTATTTCTTAAAAAGCACAAATAATACAATGTTGCAGCAACCAAAAATCAGATTGGAAGTGCGTAACAGCTATTACAAGGCAGAAGTGCGTTATGCAAATGAATGGCCTCTGGCCAATGTTGCGCATAAAAAATTGTTTCTTGATGCAAGTGATCATAGTATGTCACTGAACCTTTCCAAAGAAGAAAATTATATCAGATATTGTGGATTGAATGGAAAGGAATCGGATAGCGCAGTCTTTAACTTTAAATTCTCAGAAACTATGGAACTCACAGGGGGAATGAGATTAAAGGTATGGGTTTCTTCAGAAAGTGAAACAGATTTTAATTTATATGTTGCGGTAAAAAAAATGGATAGCGCGGGTAATGAAGTTTATTTTTCAGGATATAATGGTAATCCGTTCGATATGGTTGCAAAAGGTTGGCTTAAGGTTTCTCACCGGGAAACAGATGAAGTTCTGTCCACTATTGAGGTTCCTTATCATCCTCATCAAAGAAAGATGCCTTTGGATATAAATCAGGTTGTTCCTGTGGAAGTAGAGATTTTATCTTCCAGCACCCTGTTTGAAAAAGGGACATTATTACAACTGGTGATGATGAACAGAGAGCCTATCGGGTATAATACTTTTAAACATGAAATACTTGAAAGCAAAGGCTTTTTCAGAATATATAGCGGCGGTACTTATGATTCATTTCTTATGATACCGGAAGTAAATGCTTAAAACGCTGTTTTCACAGTATTTTGCATTCATGGTATCAAGTCTCTTTGAGTCATAACACTGTCATTGCAAAGACGTATTTAGAAGTTATTATCCTTAATAGAAGCAAAAAGCATAACCGATTTTACGGTCATTTTTTCTTCTTTATCCGTTGAGTTGTCTTTATTAATGGGTCGGCCTACGGTTATGAGATTGTAGCATAATAGTTTTACTCTTTTGGAGTTACCTTCTTGCTTTTGTTTCCTACGCTTTAGCATGTTGTAAGAATAAATGTGGTTATAATCAAATTTAACATAACGCGGCATCATTATCAACTAAAAATAGGTGATCTTCCTCACCTGTGAGATACTGTTTAAGCCAATAGTGCCGGATCAATTTTTTGAATTATATTAATATCTAAGGAATTAGTAATAACCGGCCCAAGTGAAAGAAACTTTAATATTTTGAACAACTACTGCGTATTTACAGTTGTTCATTCGTTAGAACTGGAGCTTATTCGTCAGCAAAAGGTACTATTGAAAAAGAACAGGGACTGAAAGATATGAAAGTACTCCATCAAAGAAAACTTGATAAAGTAGCCATGGAAAAAGAAATGGATTATGCCAAGCTGTGTACCGAAAATCCTACCTACGCCACCTTCCTTGTGAATAAAGAAATGGCATCGAAAGTTCAAATAGCTGTATTGCCCACGGGAACCGACGGTGGCATGATCAGAAGCTTAATGCAGAGCACAAACAGCAAATCACCTGAAGATTAAGCTTCTGTTTGCCTGCGGGTGGTACATGAATTTAGAATTATTTTATGGGTTATCTGTAGTTACGTCTTGTGCTGATCTTGCATCATCGGATGTTTTTTCCAGGTCCCTGTCAAAAGAATATAAAGCATTGCTGCTTATTTTCTCACCACCCGCTATTTTCAATTTATCCAACAAGTTCATTGCAAGCGTTTCCTCTTCTATTTGTTCTTTCACAAACCATTGCATAAAATTCCAAGTAGCCCAATCTTCTTCTTCATGACTCATTTTCACCACTTTATAAACCGAATTGGTATTATCTACTTCATGCTCAAATATTTTTTCAAAACAACTGTTTATATTGATAGGATTTTCAGGGGGAGCAGGAATACTACTTACCTTTACTTCGGCACCTCTTTGTAAAATATACTCCAATATTTTTATCATGTGGTTGCGTTCCTCGTGTGCATGCCTGAAAAGAAAATTAGCTATTCCTTCGAATCCCTGATTGCTGGCCCAGGCTGCATAAGATAAATAAATTTGAGAGGCATGAGCTTCTTTTGTCATTTGCGCATTCAATGCTGCTGTAAGCGTTTTTGAAAGTCTGTTTGTATCCATGGAATTTTTATATTTAAAGCGTAGATTTAAAATACTTTTCGATTATTCATTTATAGATTTTTCTTTTGCTCAATCTCAATATCATGTAATTCTGCCCAATCGATAAAGAGTTTCATTGCCTCATTATAGGAACGTAAAGCAAAAATTTCATCTTCCGGTAATAAATTCGGGACTGACCCCAACTTGATATTTTCTTCCATATAAAAGAGTTTATTTTGAATGGACAAAAGTAAACAACGGTGAGCTGGTAAATGTTACGTAACTTTTAACAATAGTTACATAATTCACACATTCTTAATGTTCGATCTGCATTAAGATGGTCATTGAGCCAATATGACTAAGCGATTGGCGGCTCCTCTAAACACAATTTCAAAAAGTAATGTCATTATTATTTTCAGCGTCTTTTGCATTGTTGAGGTCATCTATGTAATGATGCGGTGTATACATGGTGTATATTTGTAATTCTTTTGTGGTTCCCGTATTTATTACATTGTGTTTAGAACCTGCAGGTACAACAATCACGTCACCATTGCTAACATTATATTCATATTCATTAATAATGCATTTGCCTATTCCACTTTCGAACCGGAAAAACTGATCAGTATCGTTATGCGTTTTCAGACCAAATTCTTCACCTGGTTTTAAGCTCATTAGTATGAGTTGAAGATCCTTACTTGTGTACAATACTTTTCGGGAATTCTTATTTTTCAGCGTATCCTTTTTGATTTTACTATTAAACTTTTTCATTGCGGTATTTTTTAGTGCTAGTTATTGTTTTTCAGAACCGTACAAAGGTGATTTCTTTATTTAGACAATTATTACAAAATTTTTTAAATAATTTACATGATTCACACACTTAGTTTTTAGGAATATAGCGTTAAACCCGTTGTCTTTTTTAATTGATGATATGATAAGTCACCTTGCTTCAATATTGCAAATTGCAGTAATTTCAATGTCCAGCGGGGCATACCATTTAAGTGTGAATAATGTAACTCTTTTTAGGAATTGTATAACATCGTAATGCCTTAATATATCCAACTTTAAATCTTCACTAAACAAGCGTTGTCAAAAAAAGACAGCGTTATAAAGGTTCATTCTGAATTATAAATCAAACAATTAAAATTATACTAATGAAAAACATAATTTATTTTTTAGTTTTCTACCTGATTTCAAATTCAGGTTATGCCCAAACAAAATACAAAATGCAACCGGATAGCTTTCCTGCTCCTTATGCTTCAAAATCTGTAAAAAACTTTAGTCATGTAATTGGTTGGAAAGGAGGGACACCAAAAGCACCCAAAGGTTTTGTTGTCGAAAAATTTGCAGACGGATTTGAAAACCCACGCTGGATGTATATAACCCCAAATGGAGATGTTCTTGTAGCGGAAAGTAATTCTAACCACTCTCTATTTGAACAAGTTGGCGGTACTCTAATAGGTGCTTCCAAATCAAATAGTTTAAGTCATAGTGCCGATCGTATCACCTTATTGCGCGATACCAATAAAGACGGAATACCTGATCAAAAAGACACATTCCTTGTGGGATTAAATCAACCTTTTGGAATGTTAGTAATAGGTAAATGGTTATATGTTGGAAATACCAATGCCCTGGTTCGTTACCCATATAAGGCTGGGCAAACCAAAATTACAGATAAACCTGAAAAAATTGTAGACCTTCCGGCTGGTGAACATAATCGCCATTGGACCAGAAATATTATTACCAATTCGGATAGTTCAAAAATTTATATTGCGGTTGGTTCAGGAACAAATGTTGCAGAGGATGGAATTGCTAATGAATTATTACGTGCAAATATTCTGGAAATAAATCTTGACGGGTCGGGTTTAAAAATTTATGCTTCAGGATTAAGAAATCCGGTTGGCATGGGTTGGGCTCCAGGCACCAAAACACTTTGGGCAGTTGTAAACGAACGTGATGAATTAGGAGATGAACTTGTTCCGGATTATTTTACAGGTGTTAAACAAGGAGGATTTTATGGGTGGCCTTATGCTTATTACGGACAACATCTGGACCCTCGTGTGAAAGAAACAAAACCTGAACTTGTAAAACAAAGCATTGTACCCGATGTTAACCTGGGTAACCACACTGCATCACTTGGTCTGGCTTTTTACACTGCTCATTCATTTCCTAAAAAATATCAAGGCGGTGTTTTTATCACTCAGCATGGATCGTGGAATCGCTCTGTATTAGCCGGGTATAAGGTAATTTTTATTCCTTTTGCCAATGGTAAACCCTCGGGGAAATCGGAAGATTTCTTAACCGGGTATATTGCGAACCTTGAAAAAAATGAGGTGCACGGCAGACCGGTGGGAATAGTAGTAATGCCTGATGGTTCACTTTTAATAGCGGACGATGTAACAAACACTATATGGAGGGTTCGTGCCGTTAAGTGATTTATGACCAGTCTGCGTTAAAACAAAAAGCAGGGAAAAGCTCCCTGCTTTTTGTTTTATTTTTGAATTTTGAGAAGGCAGCCTTTGTATTTATTGAAACGGTCATTTGGATATTGAAAAAAATGGCTATTTTTAAATTATAAACGCATAATTGGTAATCCAAACGTTTGACAATGGTTTAAAAAAATAAAACCAATCAATATGTTTATACCCAAAAATAAATATTCACGTGAATTAACTATAGATAAAGAATCGCTCCTTTCCAAATTTAAAAGCTCAGAAAATTTTAAAACTGCTGATTCCGGACCTTATGTTAATGCTTTTAAACTTTCGCAGAAAAACCAACTTTTTATTGGACCATATTATACGGATTGTTTTCGGTTGTCGGAGAATTCAGGGATGGGTGGAATATTGGAAGTTATTGGTACCGTGGAGATTGTTCAACTTGCCCCGAACAAATCTTTGTTAAGGATTGTACTTCAAATGGGCATGTTACCGGTTACTTTTCCCCAAATAGCAATCATGATCCTACTGGTGTCCGGATTGATTTTGTTACCCATTACAGCTGCCTTTTTAATATTATTTTTGATGATAAGTTTTTTTCTATCCATATGGTGGTTAATAAATTATTTAAAAGTTAGATTTTTTCTACATATCGTTTCCAAAGCGATAGGGATTGATAATAAATGGCAAAAATGAAAATATTTGTTGTAGGTTCCGGAAAATTAGCAAATGCAATATTAACCTCCGATTTATCCTTTCCATCATGTGAAGTCTTAAAATGGGAGACACAATTCCAAACCTTAAGTGAAAAGGCGATCATTGTGCATGCAGGTTCAGGACGACAACTAGAAGAGTGTTTTGAATTCTGTGTAAGAACCAAGACCGTATTTATAGAGCTTTCAACCGGATTAGAAACAGAAAAAATGAGACCTGATTTTCCACTTATTATTTGTCCCAACACTTCAATTTTATTGTTAAAGACACTAAGTGTTATAAAAGTAAACGGCAGGTATTTTGAAAATTACGAAATCTCCATCACAGAATCTCATCAATCCACAAAAAAGACAGAACCTGGAACGGCCTATGCTTTTGCTAATGCGTTAAAATTTCCACCCGAAAAAATCGTCTCAATAAGAGACCCTGAGATTCAACAAAATAAAATTGGAATACCAAAAGAATACTTAGACAAACACGCCTATCATAAAATTGTAATTAAAGATGGAAATGATGAAGTAACCATAGAAACAAAAGTCTTAGGGCATGATTCTTACTCAAATGGCGTTAAGACTATAATTGATACGGTATTAAGATGCAGTTTGGAAAATAAAAAGTATACGGTTTTGGATTTAATTGATAATAACATGCTGTAACTGTTGGCCAACTCAGCATGATGAGATTCCTCGTTTCGCTTCGGAATTACAGATTTATATAATTTGCATATTGATAGGTATTTCCATCGCTATTAGATATATA
>CAYZNC010000177.1:0-12341 GCA_964478555.1 uncultured Bacteroidales bacterium
ATATAGATATTACACCTACTTGCTAAAGAACCTTTTGTTTAGAAGCTCCCCTCCGCTTGGAGGGGAGCTAAAACAATAACTAACTAACTATGTATACATTACACCATTTTTTATTACTACTTGCCTTACTGCGTTAATTACACCTATCAATGTTAAAATCGGCCCAAACGAGGGCGTGATCAGAGGCTTGATTTTGTTCGTTTGTTACTGTATCAAAAGGGCTTATCTGTCCATTATTAAAGATTCCTCTACGTTCTATTCCGATATCGGTAATTTTGCCGTACAGCGGCATGGAAACCATTAAGTAATCAATCTGCTCATTCTTATTTAAGTAAGTTCCCTTTGATCCGTTGATATTATCCACAACATTAATGAGTTTTTTGTTCGACAGTAACGGTTGCAAAGGTTCGCGATCAGGGGTATCATTAAAATCGCCGGAAACAATTACATAATCTTTCATTAAATCGTACTTTCCCAGTATTTCGTTAACCTTTTCCGCTTGTTTTTTTCTTTTCAGATCATTCTCCTGGTTTGATCCCCAACCCTTGCTTTTAAAATGATTGCATAGCACATAAAGTTTTTTGTTATTAGACAACGTTACTTCATATTCAGCACAATCTCTGTTAAATATTTTAGCATGATTATCACCCATGCGATAGGTTTCGAACATGTGGGATTTGAAATTGGTAATGGCACAATTTGAGTATAACCCAAGTTCGATTCCCCTGTTATCGTTTCCATCGAATGCCATATTATATTTAAAATGATTATTCAATGATTTTTTGTTGAAACTATCTAAAGCTTCCCTGCTTTCAACTTCAACCATACATAACAAGTCGGGCTTAACTTCATTGATGACCCTTCCGGTATTTTGAAATGCCAGGTCATCAACCTTACTTTTGACTAGCTCAGCCCATCCTTTCCAGTCTTTACGTCCTTTTGCCAACAGCGTGATGCCACTGTTGCCCGTGTCTATGGAAAATAGCTGTCCCTTTACCTGATTAATCACGAAATAGTTGTTTTCGGCAGGTTGTAAAAAGTATTTCTCCAGTAGATATGTAATTTTATCGCTTATGGGTTCATAATAAGGCAGTCTGAGCAATTTATTAAGTGTTTTGAAATCCTCAAGAATAGAGGCTGTTTTGTCTGAAAAACCTTCAAGTTCAAATAGTTTAGCTCTTTCAAATAAATTGTTTACATTATAGGTTGCTATTCTCATGTTTTTAAAAAATTAGAATCTGTTTTTGTTTATCTATTAATGTCAAAAACCTAAAAAGGTAACCTCAAAAAATCGAATATTTTTTTTGAATGCAGAGAAATTGCTTTAAAAATCAACAACACTTACTATTTTAAATAACTGTAATACAGTATAATATCTTATAAATTTAGACTAAATAAAAATTTAATAAAATCATCTGAAAATTCAAAAAAAGCATCGATTATAGTCATCTTTTACTTTATATAAACGATATAATATATTGTATAATATTGTTTTATGATTAAATTAATATCATCTTAGGTTAGGGTTAATTTCTACCCCATAAGACATTAGTTTTCGTATCTAGCTAGATATTAAAAATTTAATACCTTAATAAAAAAAACCTGTTTACTTTTCATAGGGTAATATTCTTTTCAAAAGTCTTATAATCGAACAGACAGTTTAAAGACAAAAAAGTAAAGCTGCCTATTATATATCACCCGGGTAAAATATTTTATGATAAAGAATTTTAAGTTTCATTAAAAAATTAAAGCCATGAAAAACAGATTAAATAACTTACGAATATATGTCGGATTACTCGCTTTCTTAACATTCAATTTTATATTAACTCCGACATGGGCACAGAAAGAGGAGCCTGTGACAGTCATTAAAGGAAAGCTGGTAGCCGAAGATACTAAGAAACCTGTTGTATTTGCGCATGTTTATTTGTCAAACACTAACATTGGTACGATTTCGAATGGCGATGGCGAATTTATTTTGAAAATACCTAAATCGCAACAATCGACTACGATTAAGGTATCTTCCATGGGTTACAAAACTGTTTCCTACAATATCAGCGATTTCAAACCAACAGATAATACCATTACCATGGTGCCTGAAATTATCAATTTACAGGAAGTAATTGTTCGCACAAACGATCCTCTCTCGCTTATTAGAGGTGCTGTTGCTAATATTTCTGAGAATTATGGCAATACACCTTATCTGTGTACAGCATTCTACCGAGAATCAGTTATGCAAAACAAGCAATATGTTGGTGTGGCTGAGGCCGTGCTTAATATTTACAAATCGCGATACAGTAATGATCTTGAAACGGACCGCATTAAAGTCTTCAAAGGCCTTAAAAGTCAGGATGTTAAAAAAATGGACACACTGGTGTTTAAGTTGCAGGGCGGTCATTATGTGGCTATGTTGCTTGACTTGGCAAAGAATCCCGAATCATTTATGATGGATCAATATTTTAGCGATTATGACTATAAACCGGTAACCGTCACAAATATCGAAGATCGTGAAACTTATGTGATTGAGTTTTCTCAAAAGAAAGGTATTGCCGAACCTTATTATGACGGTAGAATATATCTGGATGTTAATACATTAGCAATTAAAAAAGTGGAATTCTCGTTGAGTCCTGAAGGGACCAGTTATGCAGACGCATTTTTGATCAAGAAAAAGCCTGCAAACATGAATGTGAAAACGGCAGATGCTCATTACATGGTTGATTACCGCTACGTTAATGGAAAATGGACACTCAACAATGTTCATTATGAAGTAAGGTTTAAAGTTGACAAGAAGCATCATTGGTTCAGCAAATTATACACATCAACGGTAGATTTGGCCATAACTGATAAGGACACCGTAAATGTTGCGAAATTTAAATCCAGCGAAAGTCTGAAACCTGGCGAAATATTTGCAGACAGGGTAAGTACTAATTACGATGAAAGTTTCTGGGGGCCTTACAACATTATTAAACCTGAAGAACCAATTGAAGAAGCTGTTGAGCGGATAACCAAGCGTATGAAGAAACTTCATAACTAGGCCAAACGCTTTAACTAAGAAGGAATTATTTTGAAGGGTTGTACCCGTTAAAAGGTACAGCCTTTTTATTTTTGTAATGTTTAATAATTTCTAAGTTCAAAATTCTTACCTAAGTAAACACGTCTTACGTGTTCGTCTTCTGCAAGTTCCTGGGATGTTCCTGCCATCATAATAGAACCTTCAAAAAGCAAATACGCTCTGTCTGTTATAGAAAGTGTTTCATGAACGTTATGGTCGGTAACCAAAATACCGATATTCTTTTTTTTCAGTCCTGCAACAATAACCTGAATATCTTCAACCGCAATGGGGTCAACTCCTGCAAAAGGTTCATCGAGAAGGATAAAATTCGGATTAATTGCCAGGGCACGTGCAATTTCCGTACGCCTGCGCTCACCACCCGATAATTGGTATCCCTGACTTGTACGAATTTTATTTAGTCCAAACTCCTGCAACAGCAATTCTACTCTTTCATCTTGTTCAAACTTGCTCATTTTGGTCATTTCCAGCACAGCCCGGATATTGTCTTCAACGGATAGTTTACGAAATACACTAGCTTCCTGAGCCAAATAGCCAATACCTTTCTGTGCTCGCTTGTAAACCGGCTCACGGGTGATATCGACATCGTCAAGAAAAATATTGCCTTCATTAGGAGCTATTAAGCCAACAATCATATAAAAAGAAGTAGTTTTACCGGCTCCATTAGGCCCCAGCAATCCAACAATTTCGCCCTGTTTTACTTCGAACGATACGCCTTTTACAACAACTCTGGAGCGATAACGTTTTACAAGATTCTCGGTACGCAATATCATCTGACTCATCCGTATATATTTTATTTAGGTTATGTGCGCCCACTGCAATGTAAGCCAAAAACCCGATTGTAACTTAGCCCTGGTACAAACTATCCTGAACCGGTTTTCTATTAATTTTCAAGTGTCAAAGATAATGATTATGTTATTAAGCTTTTTGTTCCGATTCTATTTTTTGCCGTTGCACCATGCCTGAAACCCAAATGCTGATCTCATAAAGAAACACCAAAGGTATACTCACCATAATCTGACTTATTACATCGGGTGACGAAATGACAGCAGCTACAATAAGTATTACGATAATAGCATGACGACGATATTTTCGTAAAAATTTGGGTGTTACCAGCCCTATTTTACTTAAGAAATAACTTAATACCGGAAGTTCAAAAATGAGACCACTGGCAAGAACACTTGAAGAAACCGTGGAAAAATATGAATTAATGCTTATTAAATTATCTACTTGATTACTTACGGAATATGTTCCGAGAAAATGAATTGTAAAAGGGACTATGATGTAGTATCCAAATAAAACGCCTGTTAAAAAAAGAGAAGAAATCGCAAAGACAGCTCCGCGAACATGCTTACGTTCATTACTTTGAAATGCAGGGGCAAGGAATCGCCAAAATTCCCAAACAACGTATGGAGAAGCAAGAATAAAACCAGACATGGCCGAAACCTTCATGTCTATAGAAAACTGTCCAAATAACATGGTGTTAATTAACTTTAACGGTTTAGTGTTAATGCATAAACTGGGCGACTTGGTTAGTTCTGCCAGCTTACATAGCATGTGATTAGTAAAAAAATTAGAATTTTGGGGAGCAATTAAAATATAATCAAAAATGAACCTGCTAAATGAGAATGCTACAATTGCTAAAACTACAATTGCTAAAATTGATCGGATGATATGCCATCTCAATTCCTCAAGGTGCTCCAAAAAAGTCATTTCACCCCCGGCATTTCTTTTCATTCGCATATAAATTAAATTAAATTAAATATTTGGTTAGATTTGGAGTTTTCATTCATTAACTTCGTGAGTTACCCGTCAGATTAAATTCACAAATAAATTTTTTTATCAGACTTTTAAAAACGGATACCCAATAATTAGGCCATATCTTATTACAAATGAGCATTTTTTCCATATAAATCGTTTATAATTTAACTGTAGCATACTTTTGGCAAAGCAATTGTAATCTAAAAAAATGTTAATTTTATTGGTAAATCGTAATGAAAATAATAACTAATTAGCGATTCCGAAAAAAATTTTATAAATTTAGGTACAAATGTATTTATTTTTTAATCTAATTTTAACCAGATTAAAAGTAATCTATAGTCTGAATATTGAATTGACTATCTTTGAACATATGTTTTTAAGAAACAAAAAATTGAATTTAGCCGTAACTAATGAAGAAAGGATAAATGGGAACTGGGGTTGATATATCGTTAGCTGATCATCTAAAAAGATATTTTGGTTTTACGACTTTCAAAGGAAACCAGGAAGCTATAATCAAAAATGTTTTAAATGGTAATGATACGTTTGTATTGATGCCTACGGGGGGTGGTAAATCGCTTTGCTATCAACTGCCAGCATTGATCATGGATGGAACTGCTATTATTATTTCGCCACTGATTTCGTTGATGAAAAACCAGGTAGATGCCATGCGAAGCTTCAGTGTTGATGATGGGGTTGCTCATTTTCTTAACTCATCTTTATCTAAAGCCCAAATTGCTAAAGTAAAAGAGGACATCATTAACCGTCATACCAAAATGCTATACGTAGCTCCCGAATCACTTACCAAGGAGGAAAATATAACGTTTCTGAAGCAAATCACGGTATCATTTTATGCTATTGATGAGGCACACTGTATTTCGGAATGGGGTCATGATTTTCGACCGGAATACCGGCGTATACGGCCTATCATAAACGAAATTGGCACAGCTCCTATTATAGCTCTCACAGCTACAGCTACGCCAAAGGTACAGCATGACATACAAAAGAATTTGAGTATGCTTGATGCACCCATTTTTAAATCATCGTTTAACAGGCCAAACTTATATTACGAAGTACGTCCAAAGATAAATGCTTCCAAAGAAATTATTAAGTATATCCGGAATAATACCGGAAAATCGGGCATCATTTATTGTCTCAGTCGCAAAAAGGTAGAAGAACTTTCCGAAATACTGCGTGTAAACGGCATTAAAGCACTTCCGTATCACGCTGGTATGGATGCTACAACACGTGCCGATAATCAGGATAGATTTCTGATGGAAGAATGTGATATTATTGTTGCTACTATAGCTTTTGGTATGGGGATCGATAAGCCTGATGTGAGATACGTAATTCACTACGATATGCCAAAGAGCCTCGAAGGGTACTACCAGGAAACTGGTCGTGCCGGTCGCGACGGAGGCGAGGGTAATTGTATAGCTTTTTACAGCTACAAGGACATTCAGAAGCTCGAAAAATTTATGCAGGGAAAACCTGTTGCAGAACAAGAAATTGGCAGACATCTTCTTTTAGAAACCACTGCCTACGCAGAGTCTGCATTGTGCCGCCGAAAAATGCTCCTGCATTATTTTGGAGAAGAATATCCCATCACAAATTGTGAAACGTGTGATAATTGTTGTCACCCGAAAACACAATTTGAGGGTCAGGAATATATTGAACAGGCACTGGAAGCTGTTCTTGCGGTGAAAGAGAAATTCAAGGCAGATCACATCGCAAATGTAATGTCAGGTAATTTGGATAGTGCCATCAAATCATACAAGCATCATAAGCTTGAAATTTTTGGCTCAGGCAGCGAAAAAGATCATAAGTTTTGGAATTCAGTAATTCGTCAAGCCCAGATAGCCCATCTTCTCCAAAAAGATATTGAGAATTATGGTTTGCTCAAGCTTACTCCAAAAGGTCACGATTTCCTCGAAAATCCTTATTCGATCCTTCTCTGCGAAGATCATCAGTATTTGGATGATGAAGACGATGAAATGGCTATGAACGGGGGCAAAACCAGTACCGTAGACACAGAATTGTTCAACATTTTAAAGGATATACGCAAGAAAATTGCCAAGCTGAAGAATTTGCCACCATTCGTAATTTTCCAGGATACTTCATTGGAGGATATGGCTATTCAATATCCCATTAACATGGAAGAACTGCAAAATATCGTAGGCGTAGGTGTAGGGAAGGCTCAACGATATGGCAAAGATTTTCTTGAATTGATTAAAAAATACGTTGAGGAGAAGGAAATTATCAGACCACAGGATATGGTGGTTAAATCGGTGGTGAATAAGTCGGGCCTTAAAGTATACATCATACAGGCCATTGACCGGAAAATGTCACTGACAGATATTTCCGAAGCTAAAAACCTGGAAATGCCTGATTTATTGTCGGAAATCGAAGCTATTGTCAACTCAGGCACTAAGTTAAATATCGACTATTATATTGATGAGATATTGGATCAGGACCATCAGGAAGAAATCTATCAGTATTTTAGAGAAGAAGCTGAAACAGAATCTATTGAAGATGCTTTAAAAGTACTAAGCGAGGATAATTACTCCGAAGAAGAAATCAGGTTGATGCGTATAAAATTTATTTCTGAAATGGGTAATTAACATTTATTTAATAGTTCAGAGGTTCAAATGTTCGTCTATTGATCGGCGCCTGAAGGTATAAAAGATTCTTTGTTAGCGGTTATTTGTTTAAATTGATTTATTAAGGAGTTAAAAGAATTTAAAGAACCCTCATCGATTCCGTATTCCGTTAAATCTTTAATAAATATTTTGGCATGACTGAAAATCGAGTTGCATTTTTTCAGCAAATCGCAATCTTCTATTAAGTTAAGCTCCTCAGGCAGAAGACCGTATAATCCCTGTAAATCGGATTGTTCCTCGAGCATTGCAAATGCTGTCATTTTTCTCGAAAACATTATTGTTGTTTTAACCAACAACTCCCGTATCACCTTGTAATGATTAAATTCATCAGGCATTTGAGAATTTTTTAATGTTATTGATTCAGAATCCGTATTTCTATGCAAATTTAAGTTAAAGAGAAGAAGAATACTAACTGATATAAAAAAAGTTTTAAACAGGTAATGAACCGGATTAAGCAATAATTCCTGCTTGGCGGATAAAGGTATCCATACTCTTTAACAGCGTGGATTTGCTTACCGGTTTTGTAACATAATCATCAAATCCTGCTTCAATAGCCCGGTTACGATCATTGCTCATAGCATAGGCTGTTTGTGCAATGATAGAAACGTGTGGCATCATTTTTTTTAGTTGCTTGGTTAATGCAAAACCATCTATTTTAGGCACTTTTATATCCATCAGTATAATACTAATTTCCGGATGCAGACCAGCCAATTCGATTGCATCATTACCGTTGGTAGCCCTGATGATACTGATCTGTGTCGAGGATAAAAGTTCTTCTATATAAATAAAATTTATTTCATCATCTTCAACCACCAAAACCGTCTTATCTTCCCAGTTATAGTCAATTTCTTTAATAGTTTCTTGTGGTGGTGCATCATCTGTGTGGTTAACAGGCTTGAAAGGAATGGTAAAATAGAATGTTGAGCCTTTGCCGTATTCGGATTTCACCCAAATTTCGCCGCCCAATAATTTAACAAATGCTTTGGATATGGAAAGGCCTAAGCCTGTTCCTCCATACTTTGAGGTATCATTTGTTTCAACCTGGCGAAACCGTTCAAATATTAATTGATGATTTTCCTCAGATATTCCTATCCCTGTATCAGTCACAAAAAATTCAAGAAGATCTTCTTTGACAATATATCCAAAAGTAATATTTCCTCTATGCGTGTATTTTAAGGCATTATTCAAAAGATTATTTAATATTTGCCGCAAACGGGTTTCATCGGTAATAATTTCACTTTCGGAATCATTTAACCCAATTGCTTTATAGAGATACACTTTCTTCTTTGAGGCTTGAGTCTTGTAAAGGGCTTCTGTATCATAAATTACCTGATTAATTTTAACAGGCATTAAATTCAGTTTCACTTGTCCTGCTTCAATCTTAGAAATATCTACAATATCATTAATAATATTCAAAAGTTGGTGAGAACTGTTATTAATGATATGAATATACTGGTTTAACTTATCATGCTCAATATCCAGTCGCATCAGTAATTCACTAAAACCAATTATTCCATTCATAGGAGTCCTGATCTCATGGCTTAAATTAGCCAGAAAAGCGGACTTAAGTTTATCAGCCTCTTCAGCACGTTCTTTGGCCTTAAGTAATTCCTGATTAATTTGCTGGATTCTTTGGTTACTGGCCAAAAGCTCCTCATTCACTGTCAGATATTCTTCATTCTGATGTCTGAGTAATGATTCATTATCGAGCAACGCTTCCTGAATCTTTTTTATCTCTGTAATATCAATGGCTACAATTAACAAAGCTGGTTCACCTGAAAATTTTATAGGTATGGATGTTGACATCACATCCAGCACTTCTCCGTCTTTTCGAAGAATTTTCATTTCCACAGTAAGAGCAGTAAGAGCTTTGTGAAGATTCCTGATACGTTTTCTCATTAATGGTTTGTATTCAGGATGAATTTCGTCAAAAATATCATGGTCCAACAGGTCATGAGCTTCAGTAAATCCAAAAAGTTTAACGGCAGCCTGGTTGAGGTATGCATATTTACCATCACGCACAACCGTAATAGGGTTTGGCGAAAAATCAACCAAAGTTTTATATCGTTCTTCACTTTCCAATAAAGCAAGTTCTGCAAATCGTCGCTCACTTATATCGTTTCCGTAAATTATCAGCAATTCCTGGTTTTCCAGCAATACATATTGAGATTCATTTTCTATCAATGCTTTGATACCAGTTAATTTGTTAACCAAAGTAGTTTGGTAGGAAAATGATAAATGTTCTTTGGTTTGGTTCCATATTTCTTTCCAGCGGTCGGCACTTCCATCGGAGAGAAAATCCCAGATTTTAAATTGTTGGTAATCTTCAACAGAGCACCCCATCATTTGGCAGGCAAGCCTATTCATATAGCAGATGGATCCTGTTATATCTGCCCAAACAATCATAAACGCTGCATTATCAAGAGAGTATCTGTAAACGAATAATTCTTCGGCTATTTGATCTACTTTAATTTGGTTAAATTGTTCATCTTCGACCAATTTATTTTTAACCAAACGCCTTAAAAAGGGGTTGATCGAGTATTTTTTCATGGTGTCGTTTCAATATTTTGGTACTAATGGCAACCCTTAACCAAAAACCAGGTTACCGGTAACATGTTTGATATGAATTCTTTTGGGTCTTTTTTTTTATAAAAGAACATTGATTAATTATAAATTTAATGAAATTATTAAGAAATAAAAAAAATACACTATGCTATTTTCTTTTGGTTAAACTTTATACGTATTTCCCGCCACAAAAATGGGTATTTTCACGAATAATTTTATACCTCCCAGATCGTAACTTAGTATGATATTGTTAACAACCCAACATAATTAAGAAAATTGAAAAAAACGGAGGATTTCTTTATGAAAAATGTTACGATTAGAAATAAACTACTGTCCGCATTTGGTTTGGTTGGAAGTGTTAGTTTATTGATAGGATTGATTGGTATGTCTATCATAAAACAAATGGAAAAACAGGATCAGGCTTTGTACAGGCAGGTAGTTGTTGGTTTGAGTAATTTAACAGAAATTACAACAGCATTTCAGAAAATTCACACTTCTTATCGCGATATGATCATTGCGAATGACGCGATGGAAATCCAAAAGAACATTGATTTACAAGAGCAATTGCTTCGAAAAATAGATACCACCAGTATTAAATATATAGCAACCATTATTAATGATGAGGACAAGCAAATGTTTTCATCATTTCAGGCTGCATTAAAAGATTTGAGGGATGGTATAGTGCCTTTGCAAACTCTTTCATTGCAAAATAGAGATAGTGTTGCCTTTGCATATATGAGGGAAAATTTACTTGAGCCTGTTCAAAGGGCAGAGAAAACAATCGAAAGCCTTAGGATACACAAGAATGAAGAAGGTATTTTGATGGAGGGGCGTAATGCAAACAGAGCGGATTCTGCCACAACCTCAATGATAATATTGATTATACTTGGCTTTTCCGTTTCCATCATGCTCGGATTTATGATATCCAGTAATATTGGCAAAATAATCAAATCAATAAGTGCAGAAATACTTCGCCTAACGGAGGCTGCTACGAATGGAAAGCTAAAAGTCAGAGGGCAACCGGAAAAAATAAATTTTGAATTCAGAGAAATTGTGGTTGGCATTAACAGTACATTAGAGGCTTTAATTGCCCCTCTGAATTTAGCTTCGAGCTATATAGACCTGATATCGAAAGGCCAAATACCCGAGAAAATTACTGATGATTACGAAGGTGACTATAATGTGATTAAAAATAATATGAATCAGTGTATCGATTCTATTAACCTATTGATAGTTGATGCCAATAAGTTAGCAAAAGCAGCGGCCGATGGGAAATTAGAAACGCGTGCCGATGCCGACCGTCATTTTGGCGATTTTAAGAAAGTTGTGGAAGGATTGAATGGAACCCTGGCTAATGTGGCGGAGCCTTTTAACTTTGCGAGTGAATATATTCAAAGAATATCGTCAGGTGATATACCCACAATCGAACAGATTACCTATTCCGGAGATTATGCAACACTGAAGAAAAGTATCGACAATCTCATCCTTTCTACCAACCAAATTATCGAAAAGGCCAGATTAATTGCGGTAGGCGACCTGTCCGTTTCCTTCGAGAAGAGATCGGAAAAAGATGAACTTATGTTTGCTATTAACAGTATGGTTCAGAAAACTTCCGATGTGATTGCACAATTCCAGCAAGCTGCTGATTATATTGCTCAGGTAAGTCTTGAAATAAGTTCAGGTGCTCAACAAATGTCGCAGGGTGCTACCGAACAGGCTTCGGCTTCTGAAGAAGTATCGTCGAGCATGGAAGAAATGGTATCAAATATCCAACAAAATACAGATAACGCGATGCAGACTGAAAAAATTGCCATGATGGTGGCAACTAATATCAAGAAGGGAAATAGCTCTGCTCAACGGTCAGCCATTTCAATGAAAGAGATCGCTGAACGAATTTCAATTATTAGTGAAATAGCTTTTCAAACGAACATACTTGCCTTAAATGCTGCTGTTGAAGCTGCTCGTGCAGGCGAACACGGTAGAGGTTTTGCCGTTGTTGCTGCTGAAGTTCGAAAATTAGCTGAACGCAGTAAAGTTGCTGCTGAAGAAATTAACCAGGTTTCGAAAGAAGGTGTAGAAATAGCATCTAGCGCAGGGCAACAGCTCGAAAGCATTGTACCGGAAATTGAAAAAACTGCCAAACTGGTTCAGGAAATTTCCGCCGCTAGTATCGAACAAAATACAGGAACCGATCAAATAAACAATGCATTGCAGCAACTTAACCATGTAACGCAGCAAAATGCATCAGCATCCGAAGAACTGGCTACCAATGCCGAAGAGCTGGCAAACCA
>CAYZNC010000178.1:0-3858 GCA_964478555.1 uncultured Bacteroidales bacterium
AACTATTGCCAACTTCTTTTTTACAAGTATTAAGCATTTCGGCATTTAACCTTTTTCCCCAATAAGGTTTCATAATATTTTCGTCGTTTTCATTTTTGTACAATCCTTCTGCTTTTTCAAAATAAGGAAGCGCTGTTTTTGGTCCACCTCCAAACATTTTAGGAGTATGATAAATGCTCATACCTTGGTATAGATAAATTCGGGGGTTATCCGGTCGAAAGCTTTTGGCTTTTTCAATATTTTCATTAAAAATATCGCCATACTTTTTATACCTGGCCATTGGTTTAACAGCAAGTCTTGCATTTGCTATCATAGCAGCAAGAACATACACCTCATCATTATCAGTCTTCAACAAAGCCTTAAGTTGTTCAAATTGTTTATCAGCCTTATCAAGGTATAAATCCCTTTTGGCTTCATCCTTTTCAATGTAAGATAAAATTACCTCACTGTAGGCTGCGTAATAATGTGCTATCCATTGATCGTTCCATTTTTGTGCTATTAATTCAAATCGGTTTCCGGAACTCAACTTGTCGATAAAGGTCGAATCACTTTCAAATTCCGTAAATGTGCTTTTCAGGGCATCTTCAAAATTTTGTCCAAAAGCACTATTTAAAAACAGCGCGATGAAACAGATTAATAAACCTAATTGCTTTTTCATATTTAACAGTTTTAAAATTATAATTCTTCTTTACTAAATGCGGTTAATGATATATTAAACCCAGCAAATATCCAGCGATAAAGGGCTGGTTGAATGGCGACAGGAACTCCATCGTTACTGTATCTGTATCCTAAAACATTTTTCCTGTTGGTGAGATTATCAACACTTAAATAAGCAACACTAAAAAATTTCCCTACGGTTAATAAATAACTTAATGTTAAAGCCATATCCTGGTACTCGGGCGATTTGTCGCCCATGAATTGACTTGACAATGGATTATAATAAGGTTTACCGGTCAGATATGTGTATGAAAGATCAACATTCAACTGAAGGGGATCAATAAAATATTTGAGCAAAATATTAAAATTATGATTGGATACAAAATTGGGAGTCGCCTTTGCCGGATAATTCTCGTACAGCCGTTTGGTGTCTATGTAACTATAGGAAATCCAGTAATCAAAATTCTTAATGGTTGTCTTATCTCGCCAAAATATATCCAATCCTCTGGCATAGCCATTTCCTGAATTGTCGACCGGACCATACACAAAACGATATATATTTGGATCATAAGTGGTATTCAGTTCTCTAATCAAAGAATTATAGGATTTGTAATAACCTTCCATTCGAAATGACCGGTCGTTCCTTATCCATTGGTAATTTGCAATATAATGATCTGCTTGTTCAAATTTTGGACGATGGCCCGGCAATAGATACATTTTATCGGGATCCTGGTAAAATACCCCACTGGCTAGTGAGATCTGGCTGTATCTACCGGTTTTAAAAGCCAGGGCGATACGAGGGGAAAGACTGTTATCATTTAACAAATCGCTCCGTTCAAATCTGAGTCCAGGCTTAATTGCAAACCATGGTGCAGGCTTCCATTCAGCCTCAAGGTAACCTGCAGCCTGAAATTCATCAAATTTTGAATGTAAGGTATCATAACTGGATTTATATTGAAAGCGTTGCAATTCCGAGCCCAGCAACAGGCTAAATTGATCAGAAAAATTGTACCATGCCTCGCCTCTCCATTGCGCCCGCCAATCTTTATTGGCCGCCGGTATAGGTCCCCATTGGATATTGTCGTTGTTATCACTAAATGATCCTGCCGTATTTATGGTTAACTTATCAAAGGTAACCTTGTAAGAGGTATTAAAATAAGTATTATTATTTTTTAAACCATACGGAATGATTGATCCGGCATTACCAGGATCAGGTACATCCGTGCCGCTTGACGAATTATCGTATTTTATAAAAGCTTTAAATAGTCCTTTATCATCGGCTTTGGATACCCATTTAGCGGAAAATCCCCCTCCCTTGGGTACATCATAAAAGCGAAAGTTGGTGGTTGCCAAACTGAAAAAAGGCGATAAATTACTATAGTATCCGGTAATTTCTCCGCTGGATGATTTCCAGCGTTTATCGCCAGATAATGATACACCACTCATATTAACATTTAAATTCACCGTACTTTTATCAGCCAGATCCATGGTATTAAGTTCCAATACCGATGAAAGTGCTTGGCCATACCTTGCACTATAACCACCACTACTAAATGCGATACCTTTGAACTGGAAGGGTGTAAAACGGCTACGTTGCGATACCCCTGGTATATCACTCCCGAATGGATTTTGGACAACCATTCCGTCAATTACCACCTTACTTTCACTGGCATCTCCTCCTCTCACAAACAAACCGGTTTGGTCACCTACTTTCTGTACCCCAGGTAATGAAGTTATGGCACCAACAATGTCTCCGGCTGCTGCCGCATTGGTATATATATCCAAAGGTTTCAGAATAGCTACTTCCCGATCATTATTTGCTTCCATGGAACCAGCGGTAATTACCACTTCATTCATTTTATAGGACTCATCCTTCAGCCTGATCTCTACAAATATTTCGTTTTTATTCAAATTAATAGTGTCTGAATAAGCTTTATAGCCAATGCAAGTTGCGACTAAAACCTGTTTCCCTTTTTCACTAACTTTTAACCTAAACTTTCCGGTGGAGTCCGAAGTGGTACCTTCAATTGTATTTTGAATTGCAATATTTGCGAACGGAATTGGGCTTCCTTTTGCGTCTTTCACAACACCGCTAATCTTTGTTTGAGCGTTTGCAGTAGTCATTGAAACTAAAGCAAACACTATAAGGGAGTGACTTAATTTAACTCTGGCGCTTATTTTCATGGGTAAGAATTTTATATTTAACATTCAATAAGGCAATTTGTCAATGTTGAAAAGCAGTTTTTTCATTTAACTGATTTCAGATTACAAATTTCAGGAATGATAAATATTTAAACCATGTAAAATCGACTAAGCGGAATATTTTGCCGATATTTTGCTAAAATGGGAAGGTAAATGCGGTTTTTAAGAAACCAGAGCCCTGATGCAAGACAAAAAACGTTCCCAAATTTGCCTGAATTTAAATACCGCTTTAAAATTATATGCTATAAATAATATGGCTGTAGACGAACAGAAAATATTTTAAAACGTTGGAACAATTTAACTGAATTTAATTACATTAGTCTTAACCAAACCTTTATGAAACATGAGAAAAAAGGGATTCACTTTCATTATGCTGTTGTTTATCTTCATTGCTCAAGCTTTTAACCAACAGACATTAAAAAAAATTCAATTAGAGGACGCCATCGCGACCAGAAATTTTTTTCCGGAAAGTGTGGAGGAAATTTGCTCGCTAAAAGATGGAGAACATTATACCATGCTGGATAATAACGCTTCCATTGTTCAATACAATTATACAAATGGTGTAGCCCTGGACACCCTATTCTCCAGATACCATTTTCCAAAAATCAGTGACATTTCCGGTTATGAATTTAATAACGATGAGTCTAAAATTTTAATCAGTACCAATGAAGAAAAAATTTATCGACATTCGTTCCTGGCAGATTATTATGTTTATGATATAAAGAAAAATGCGCTAATTCAGGTGTCAATTAAAGGTAAGCAGCAGTTGGCATCATTCTCTCCTTCCGGAGATAAGATAGCATTTGTTCGACAAAACAACATATACTTGGTGGACCTCACAACAAATAATGAAACTCAACTTACTTTCGACGGGAAACATAATGAAATAATCAATGGTGCACCCGACTGGGTGTATGAGGAAGAATTTGGCTTCAATAAAGGATTCGAATGGTCAGCCGATGGACAAAAACTTGCCTATATGAGGTTTGATGAGAGTAA
>CAYZNC010000178.1:3958-12304 GCA_964478555.1 uncultured Bacteroidales bacterium
GATGAAGTTCGGGATAACACGTTTACTTTTTTAGAAGATGGCCAGCACTTTGTATTTTTTTCCGAACGTAATGGATATAAACACTTGTATTTATATTCTATAACGGGGAAATTAATGAATCAAATTACCCAGGGAGCATTTGATGTTGATGAACTGCTTGGGATTAACCAACAAAAAAATACGCTCTACTACACCAGTACTGAAGAATCGCCATTGGACCGCAATGTATATGTTATAAAACTGGATGGTACGGGTAAAAGAAAGTTATCTTCAAAAAAAGGCACCAACAGCGCTGAATTTAGTAAGACCTTCAAATATTTTATCAATACATGGTCGGATGCCAATACACCGCCTGAAGTAACACTGTGTGATGATTCCGGGAAAACGGTAAGGGTATTGAAAAGCAATGGTGAGTTAAAGAAAAAGATATTGGAATACGGTTTTGGCAAAAAAGAGTTTATAACCGTACCAACAACGGGTGGTCTGCAATTAAACGGCTATATCATTAAACCTTTAGATTTCGATCCTCTTAAAAAATATCCTGTCTTAGTCTATGTTTATGGAGGCCCCGAATCGCAGAATGTCACAAATGAATGGGACAACGGTACCTGGTTTCAGGTACTCCTTCAGGAAGGCTTCCTGGTGGCTTGTATAGATAACCGGGGCACGGATGGTCGAGGTGAAGATTTCAAAAAATGTACGTACATGCAATTGGGAAAATTCGAAACGGAGGACCAGATTAATGCAGCACGATACCTGGCTGACTTGCCCTATATTGATGGAAGCAGGATTGGAATTTTTGGTTGGAGCTACGGCGGATATATGGCCTCACTTTGTCTTACCAAAGGTGCTGATTTTTTTAAGCTGGGCATCGCCGTTGCACCGGTAACCAACTGGCGATTCTACGATTCTATCTATACCGAAAGATTTATGCGTAAACCTCAGGACAATCCTTCCGGTTACGATGATAATTCGCCCATCAATTTTGCCGTCAAGCTAAAAGGAAAGTTTTTGCTGATCCATGGCTCTGCTGATGATAATGTGCACCTGCAAAATACGATGGAATTCGCAAACAAACTTGTTCTGGCAGGCAAGCAATTCGACATGGCTATTTATACCGACAAAAACCATAGCATCAGCGGTCCAAACACACGCCTAAACCTCTATAAGAAGATGACGGATTTTTTAGTAAAGAATTTGTAAAAGAGACCAAAGAATAAGCGTCAAGAACAAAGATCCGGGGCCAGACCTAAAAAGGTTTTAATGTTTGCTACATTTTGCTATCCTATGGCTTCTGTTGCAAAACAAAAAAAGCTGCCTTGCGGGCAGCTTTTTTTATATAATGCATTATGTCTTATTATTTTACAATTCTCATTTTGTAGAATGAACGCCATACAAAATAAAGGGCAACTAAGAAGAATACACCACCTACATAAGGTGCAGCAGGTCTGAAAGCAGCCGTAATGGCGATTTCCATAGCTAATAATCCAAATAAAGTTGTAAACTTGATAATGGGGTTCATAGCAACTGAGGATGTATCTTTGAATGGATCGCCAACTGTGTCACCAACAATGGTAGCATCGTGAAGAGGAGTACCTTTCATTTTCAGGTCAACTTCTACAACTTTCTTGGCATTATCCCATGCACCACCTGCATTAGCCATAAATACTGCCTGGAACAAACCAAATACAGCGATACCAATAAGATAAGCTACAAAGAAGGAAGCAGCAGCAAATTGAATAGCTTTCGTTGGAGCATCAACAACTTCATATCCTGAGAAAAAGGCAAAAGCAAGAGCGAAACAGAATATAGCAGGGAAAATATTCCACATACCATTCTGTGCGTATTGGGTACAAATCTTAACAACTTCTTTTGATTTCTCAGTAGAAGCTTTTTTATCTGCATTAGGATCAAGGTCGATGTTTTTCTTGATATACTCAACAGCACGATAAGCACCAGTGGTTACAGCTTGAGTTGCAGCACCGGTAAACCAGTAAATAACTGCACCTCCGCAAAGTAAACCAAAAATAGTCCAAGGGTTAAGCACGTTAAGGATAGTTTCAGGTTCAACACCTAAAACATTCTTGATAACGAGAATCAGGGAGAAGATCATGGTGGTCGCACCTACAACAGCAGTACCAATAAGCACTGGTTTAGCAGTAGCTTTGAATGTATTGCCGGCACCGTCATTAGCTTCTAAGTAATATTTTGCTTTTTCGAAATCGGGTTTGAAACCGAAATCTTTTTCAATTTCTTCAGCAACATTGGGTATGGATTCAATCAAAGATAATTCATATACCGATTGTGCATTGTCAGTTACAGGACCATAGCTGTCGACAGCAATAGTTACAGGACCCATTCCAAGTAATCCAAAGGCAACCAAGCCAAAAGCAAAGATAGATGGGTAAATCATTACCTGGTCGAGACCAAAAGTACTTGCAAAATAAGCGATGAACATCAGCGCAAAAAACACTAAACCCATCCAGAAAGCTGAGAAATTACCTGCAACAAAACCGGAAAGAATAGTTAAAGATGCTCCACCCTCTCTGCCTGCGCTAACAACTTCCTGCACATGTGACGATTTAGGGCTGGTAAATATTTTAGTAAATTCGGGAATAACTGCACCTCCAAGTGTACCGCAACTGATAATAGTCGATAATACGATCCACAAATTTGGATGAGCTCCACCTACTGATGAATCGGGACCAACCATTAAATAACTTGCAACAAAAGTTACTACAATACTAAATAAAGATGTGATCCAAACCAGGTTTGTCAAAGGTTTTTCAAAATCAAGATCATCTTTCTTGCTGTATAATGCTTTGCTAAGAAAATCATTAATATAAAACGAAAGTATCGATGTAATAATCATCAATACACGCATAACAAAGATCCAGGTGAGGAAAGTAGCTTGATAGTTAACTTTGGTAGCTTCATCAATGCCAGGAATCATACCTACTGCAAGAACAATGAATGAAACAAGTGCAACACCTGTTACACCATAAGTTTCAAAACCATCAGCAGTCGGTCCAACGCTGTCACCAGCATTGTCACCAGTACAGTCGGCTATAACACCAGGGTTACGTGGGTCATCTTCACCAATTTTAAAAACTACCTTCATTAAGTCAGAACCGATGTCAGCAATTTTGGTAAAAATACCACCGGCTATACGAAGCGCTGAAGCACCAAGTGACTCACCAATAGCAAAGCCGATAAAGCAAGCTCCTGCAAGACCACGTGGCATCAACATAAGAATAATAAACATCATGATAAGCTCAACGCAAACAAGCACAACACCGATACTCATACCAGCATTCAGAGGTATGGTTAGGAGTTTTAATGGTTTACGTTCGAGAGAAGAAAAAGCCATACGGCTATTTGCAAGTGTGTTCATGCGGATACCGAACCAGGCAACTCCGTATGATCCTAAAATTCCAACTACTGTCCATGTGAGAATAAGTGCAACACCACCGAATCCTTTTTCCTGCAGGAATCCGAAGTAAAAACTTACGCAGGCAGCAATAATTAAAAATAGCCAGATTAAAAATTTACCTTGTTGTAACAGATAAGTTTTGCAGGTTTCAAAAATAATATTTGAAACATCGAGCATGGATTTGTGAGCTTTTAAGCCTTTAACCCGCAAAAATTGGTATAGTCCGAAAACCAAACCTAAAAAGCAAACTACAAACCCCCACATAAGCAGGCTGTTTTGACCTGATGTTAGATCAGGTATCTTAAGATCTGCATCACTTGCAAATGACATTACTGGTGCAAGTAAAGCCAGTACAATAATTATTAACAGTTTTTTCTTCATGATTATTATTTGTTTTAATTGGTCGTTAAAAAATAAGCCGCAAAATTAGAATATCTCATTGAATTAACAAAAAATAGACCTCTTATATTTATAACAATAGCATAAGTCTAAGCTGCTGACTTAAGCATAACTAAGTTACAAAATTAATTTCATTCCAAATTACTTTTTTCTTTAATAAAAAAACGGGGCAAACTTAAAAGCTTGCTCCGTTTCATTTATACGGAGTATAAAAATCATTATTTTAATGCTCTATTATAGCTGTATCAATTTAGTCGTTTCTATTTTGCCATTTACGATGATACGCACGAGATAAACACCTGCCTTGAGACCAAAGTCACTGCCTGCAAAACTTTGTGTATATTGTCCTGCATCCTGGGTTTGATTTACAATGGTTTTGATATTTTTACCCATGTTATCAAAGATGCTAATGTTTACATCGCTTACCTTATAGAGCACATAATTGATGTTTGCCCTTTCCACATAAGGGTTTGGGTAAATGGATATGCGAAAGTTCTCATTGGCAATCCAATCATTCTGGCTGTCCGATTTATCGCTTTTAATCGAGGAACCAGCATCAGCGTAATATGCAGTGAGGGATGTGTGATAACTTCCTGCATTTTCATACTTAATGATGGTGAGCAAAGGATAGCGAACGTTTTTGGAATACCACCGGTAGGTTACTGTGGTATTAGTGGAATTACCTATCCCATCCGTACGCGTAGATTTCATTCTTAGCACATCACTAATTTCCACATTGTTCGGAAGAATGAGCTTCCCATAAGCATCACCTTCAACCTTGTAGGTGCCATTGAGCTGTACGGCCGGATTATTTACGTCTGTTCCATGAAATTGTCCCTGAAGCTTTTCACCATAGCTGAATGGAAATTTCATTTTTACCAGTGGCTGATCATATCTGTAAACCACGTTGCAACTGGCCAAACCATATTCTTCAATATCTCTTTTGGAAACCTTGAAATAAAAATTATTCTGGCCTTCTTTAATAACTGATGTGGCTTCAGGAATCTTTGTTCCATCAGGTGTTTGCAGAGCATCAATCATATAGCTCGTTAAATCGCCTGTAGCTTTAAGCGCACTAAAATCCCAAACCTGGTTAGGACCTGCCGGACCTTCATCAACCATATCAGCAAGGCGGAAATGATGAGCGTCGCCAATAACTATAGATTGATTTTCGTACAATAAAGAAATCTGACACCAGGTGTTCAGGACGATACCGAAAATAAAAATGACAATAGTAGAAATTTTTTTCATATTTACTTGATTTTACGGTTAAACACACTAATTACATATAATCAAAGATACTAAAAACAATTCTTAATTTGACAATAAGCATTCTTTTAATGAACTGTGCTTATTTTAAGCGCTTTATAATAATCCGAAGTTCTTATTTAATTCTATCCCCTATTTGCTTTAATAACGAGTTAATGTTGGTTTTGGTTTCATCGTCGAAGTCATTATAATTAACCTTACCGGAATATACATTGTTCGTAAAGTCCATGGCAAGCATAGTTAAGGAAACTCCATTATTTTCTGCATATTCGAAATTGCTTTCGGTGATTCCTACACGCTGGTGCAGAATAAAGTTCTTAAAGTCGATGGTTGAAAAGTAGTCAACAATTTTACGTTTGTTTTCCATTTTAATGATATGCCGATCACAATCCTGCTCATTATCCGCGAATAAATTAGCACGTAATTCGCGGTATACGGAATCGCCTTTTTGGGAATTGCCCAATAGCACAATAAAATCGAGCCTCCATCCTATTAACAGATTGGCAAGTGTGGGTACATTGGATATGTCGGTTGAAGGAAGAATATACACCTCTTGTTCCGGTTGACATAATTTAAATAGAGCAGAAAGAAAATAATAAGTGCAGTTATCTTCAACAATGATGTTATTGAACTTATGAATGAATTGTTGATCGTTAAAACGTGCACCCATCAATGAGTATATAGGAGAAAGGGTATCGGCTGAAGCTTTGTTTAACGACCGCACATCAAAAATTAAGGATTCGCTGGTATCGTCATCCTCAATGGCGCGTTGCACAGCCAGAATCCTATATAGTTTGTTAATGTCAACAAGATGAGGGGAATGGGTCGTATACACAATGGTTAAATCATTCTTAATGTCTTCAAAAACTTTCAACACATCTTCCTGGGCTCGTGCATGGAGAGATATGCCTGGCTCGTCTATAAGCAATACATGGTTTATATGATTTTGCTTGGCCATTGCCTGCAATTCCAGGTAAAAGGACAAAAACCAACGAACGCCGCGACTTCTTTGCTTTGGATAAAGCCTTTCACGCGAATCGATAATCCAAAATTCAAGATAGGGTTTTCCTTTTTTGTCGGGGTGATTAAAATCGTAATGCTCGAGTTCGAAATGTATTTTTATTTTATTCTTTTTCCCAATATTTTGCCGCCAAAAGTCCTGAAAATTGATGGTAACTTCACCGTTCAGGTTTTCAATTTTCTGTTTGAGAATGCGGCTATTCTGGTGATCGAAAAAACTGGTATCAATGCCTGCAACGGTTAAGAAATTACGAACCGCTTTGTATCCTTCCACATATGAATTTTCATTTAACAGATCTTCGAAATCAATCCTGTTCGGCAATAAGCTGCTAAAATCCTCAAACAATTCGAATATGGGACAGTATTTAAAGAAAGCATCACCTAATTCAGCCAGGGAAGCTGTTTTTTGCGAGGTCGATAGTTCCCTGATGGTCATCTTTTTGGCTTCCTCGTATTCATGACCGTTGAGAATATAAGCCGCTAAAGTCTTGTTAAAAATAACATCCTCCATCAGCTTATGCAGTGATGCCGTTTCCTGTCTGTTCTGTTGGCGTGCCTGGTCCAGCTTTTGCTGAGTGTTGCGTATTTCTCTATGGTTTGTAAGAATACCGATGGTTTGCCCTATATTCTGAATTTGCAATAGCAGTGAATCAATGTTTTGTTTGGTGCTTTCTATCTGCCGGAAGGTATTTTTTGCCATTCGGGCATACTTCACTTTTTCGCTAATCTGATTATTTTTGGTCTTAATGTCTTCAACTATGGAACTTTTTTGTTCTATCAACAAACGGGCGTGTTCCAGGCTGAGTTGTAATTTGTCTGCCTGGTTTTGATAATTTCCGCGCTTTTCGCTGGTTTTTGACCGTTGTGCTAACCGTAACACTTCATTTAACTGTTGTTCTATCTGATTGTATTCCTTTTGCGTCGATTCAAGCTGATTATGGGCTTTTGTAAGCTCTTCTTCCAATTTTTGACCTTCTTGATCATATTCTTCTATGGAAGACATCAACATTGCCTCGGACAATTCAAATTTTTCTTTTTGCGCTTTGTAATAAGCTGTAATTTCTTCTCCGTTTAATTCCAGATAGCTTGATTTATCTTCTTTCCAGAAACGTGTTAATATAATTTTGCCTTTTTCGAGAAGACAATGAGAAACTTCTTCAGGCACCTCGTAATTTTGCAACACGTTGGATATAATTGTCTCATCGACTTCGAATTCACAGAAAACAATGGGAAAAGTTAAATCGCTACGTAAAATATCGTCGGATATCGAACCATCATAAAAGCTTCGGAGGGCTTCGAGCACTGAAGTTTTACCGGATTCATTCTGCCCTATCAAAGCGGTTATTTTATCGAGCGAAAAATAATTCCAGTTTGAATCTACAATAGACCGGAAATTTTTTATCCGAAAGGCTGTTAGTTTAATCATTTAGTTAGTCATTTTTATACTTAAACCCGAGGACAAGCACATCATCCACCTGCATGTTAAATCCTTTCCAAATTTCAAGGGTTTCTGCTATTTTTTCGCCCTGCTTTTTCAGGGGAAGATGGGCATGATCAAGTAGCAATTGGCGAAACGCAGGGTATTTAAATTTTTTGTTTAGCTCTCCACCAAATTGATCGATATATCCATCTGTAAACATGAAAAGTATATCGTTGTTTTCTAAGGATCTTACTTGGTTGGTAAAGGAACGTTCTTTTAAACCTCCAATTCCTATAGGCATCACGTCGCCTTTAATTTCTATGAGTTTACTATCACGGATCATGTACATGGTTTGATTTGCTCCAGCATACTGTAATTCATTCGTTTCATAATTGACCATACAAAGCGAAATATCCATACCATCCTTCGGTTCAGCAGATCCCCCGGTTTGGTGCAAAGCCTTCATAACTCTTTCGCGCAATTGATTTAGAACACTTTTAGCAGTTGAAATGTTGCCACGGCTAAAAATTTCATTCAGAAATGAAATCCCCATGATGCTCATAAATGCACCCGGCACACCATGGCCGGTACAGTCGGCAACCACCACGGTAAGTACGTTTTGCGATTTTTTCATCCAGTAAAAATCGCCACTTACAATATCCCGTGGATTATAATAAATAAAACTGTCGGGCAGTATTCTTGCCCATTCTTTGTAGGATGGTAACAATGCGCTTTGGATATAACTTGCGTAGTAAATGCTGTCTGTTAGTTCTTTTCGCTGTCTTAGCAACTCATCCTTTAACTC
>CAYZNC010000179.1:0-12303 GCA_964478555.1 uncultured Bacteroidales bacterium
AAATGATAGTAGGTTTGAATTTTTTGGCTTCTTCAAAATCCATGGTGGCATACGACGCAATAATAACCACATCTCCTACTGAAGCTTTCCGGGCAGCAGGACCATTCAAACAAATAGCCCCGGTACCTCGTGGTCCTTTAATTATATAAGTTTCAATACGCTCGCCATTATTTACATTGAGTACCTGAACCTTTTCGTATTCAATAACATTAGCCGCGTCCATTAAATCCTCATCGATAGTTACACTACCAACATAATTCAAATTTGCTTCGGTTATTGTTACCCTGTGTATTTTCGATTTTAATAATTCTATCTGCATTCGAAAATAATTTCTTGTAAAGTTACTAATTATACCTGATATTATCTATAAGTCGTATTTTGCCTACATTCACAGCAATACACCCGATTTTATTTTGGGGGCCATCCCACGAATGAACCGGCAACAAATTTACATCATCCACTATTTCAAAGTATTCCACATTCAAATCTTCATTTAAATTAATAGTCGACTTCACCCAATCCTCTAAGGTATCCGGATCAAAACTCTTAATTTTTTTCTGACTTTCAAATAAAGTCTGAGAAATTAAAACAGCACTTTTTCTTTGTGCCGGCGTAAGTAGCACATTCCTTGAGCTCATAGCTAACCCGTCAGGTTCCCGTACAATAGAACAAGGAACAATTTGAACGGAAAGATTCAGTTGCTTTACCATCTGTTTAATAATGGCTAATTGCTGAAAATCTTTTTCTCCAAAATAAGCCTTATCAGGTTGAACAATATAAAAAAATTTGCTTACAACCTGAGCTACGCCATTGAAATGTCCCGGACGGTGTTTTCCTTCCATAACTTTATCCAGATTTCCAAAATCGAAAGTACGTGTATCCGTGTCGGGATATATTTCCTTTTCCAATGGCATAAAAACAATATCCACACCTGATTGATCCAATTTTTTCAAATCTGATTCAGGTGTTCGCGGATATTTTTTCAAATCTTCCTTATTATTAAATTGAGTTGGATTAACAAAAATACTGACCACGGTAATATGATTCTCTTTCTGAGAAGCGGATACCAAAGATAGGTGTCCATTATGTAATGCCCCCATAGTGGGAACCAATCCTATAGTATGAGCAGCATCTCTTAATGCTTGCAGAGCTTCATTCAGCTCCGAAATCGTTTGAATAACTTGCATCGGCAAAGGATAAAAAAGGATAAAGTTGCAAAGATAAAGATTAAATAAAAAACAAGTACAAAAAGTATTAAAAGGAGATTCAAAAGAGAGGAATCGCTTTAAGGCTGACAAATTTAAATAAATTCAATAATTTTTTACTAACTTTGCATTTATAATTTGCAAACTCAGTGTTACATGGAAAGTACAAAGGTCTTGTTTATTTCTCAGGAAATTACACCCTACCTTCCGGAATCAGAGATGTCTATCATTTGTAGAAATCTTCCACAAGGTATACAAGAAAGAGGAAAAGAAATCAGGACTTTTATGCCAAAGTTTGGTTGCATTAATGAACGACGCAACCAATTGCATGAGGTTATCAGACTTTCTGGGATGAATCTAATCATCAATGACTCCGACCATCCTTTAATTATAAAAGTTGCTTCGATTCAATCCGCTCGTATGCAGGTCTATTTTATTGATAATGAAGATTATTTTTCAAGAAAATATACCCTGATGAATGGCAATAACGAACCATTCCCCGATAATGATGAAAGAAGCATATTTTTTAATCGCGGTGTTTTGGAAACGGTAAGGAAGTTGCGTTGGTCACCTGATGTAATTCATTGCCATGGCTGGTTCACAGCTCTTATACCAATGCTGATCAAGAAAGCATTTAAGGATGATCCATTATTTTTGAATTCAAAAATCATATATTCTGTGTATAACGATGAATTTTCCACCCCGTTAAATAAAAGTTTTAAAAATAAAATTTTAATGGATGGAATAACCAAGAAAGACGTTACAGTGCTTGAACAACCCGACTTTTTAAATGTTTCTAAACTGGCAGTTCAATATGCAGATGGCATAATTATTGCTAATCCAAATGTGAACTCTGCCGTACAGGAATTTGTAGCAGCGTCGGGAAAAGCTTGTTTGCCTTATCATGGAACGGAAGATTATATTGATGAATATGCACAATTTTATGACACAATTTTGGCAAAAGATAATAATTAATAATTCCGGTAGCTTTACTGAAACCTTCCCTTTATTCCGTGTTTTTCAGTTTCGCCTCAATTCAAATAAAAATATTTTCCCCCTTTCTCCAAATTATGCATTTTTCTTTAACGATTTGCTTTATCTTCAAAAAGTAATAATTATTCATGATAACTTACCAATTAATTAAACGGATATGTGTGGAATAGTTGGGTATATCGGTCACAAACAAGCCTACCCTATTTTAATAAACGGTCTTAAAAGACTTGAATATAGAGGATACGACTCTGCTGGCATTTCGATACTTGATGGTGAAATTAAAACTTACAAACGTAAAGGCAAAGTAAGTGATCTTGAAGAATTTGTAAAAGGTAAAAATATAAAAGGCAATATCGGCATAGGTCACACCCGATGGGCTACCCATGGTGTACCTAATGATGTCAATGCTCATCCGCATACTTCCATGAATGGAATTTTCACCCTTATCCATAATGGAATTATTGAAAATTATAATGTACTAAAGAAAAAACTTGAACAACGGGGTTATACATTTACTAGTGAAACTGATACTGAAATACTTGTCAACCTGATTGAGTACATCTATCTGAAAGGACAAGTATCTGCGGAAATTGCCGTACGTTTAGCATTGCTTAAAATTGAAGGTGCCTATGGCTTGGTAATCATTTGCCGTGAAGAAAATGATAAGCTCATTGCAGCACGCAAAGGTAGTCCACTAGTAATTGGTGTGGGTAACGATGAGTATTTTATTGCTTCAGATGCTACACCTATAGTTGAACATACCAATAGCGTAATTTATCTTAACGACGATGACGTTGCTATAATTCAGCGAGGTGAATTGTCCTTAAAGACGGTTCGGAATGATATACAAACTCCTATTATCCACAAAATAAATCTTGAAGTTGGCGAAATTGAAAAGAATGGATTCGATCATTTTATGCTCAAGGAAATTTTCGAACAACCACGGTCCATTCTTGATACCTTTAGAGGAAGAATTTCACCGGATCATTCAAGCATTCGTTTAGGTGGACTTTTTGATGTAATGCCTCGTTTAATCCAAGCAAAAAGAATTATTATTATCGGTTGCGGAACATCGTGGCATGCAGGCTTGGTTGGTGAATATCTGCTTGAAGAATTTGCCCGGATTCCCGTAGAAGTTGAATATGCTTCTGAGTTCCGCTATCGTAACCCGGTTATTTATAAAGATGATGTGGTAATTGCCATAAGTCAGAGTGGCGAAACAGCCGATACCCTTGCTGCTATAAAACAAGCCAAAGAAGCAGGTGCTCTGGTTCTAGGTATATGTAATGTGGTAGGTTCCAGTATACCACGTGGTACACATGCAGGAGTATACACCCACGCAGGTCCCGAAATTGGGGTGGCTTCTACCAAAGCCTTTACTGCCCAAGTAACAGTGCTCGTTATGATGGCTATTTCTTTAGGAGTAGCCCGTAATACCATCACACCGGAGCAAGCCAAACATTTAACTGAAGAATTACTTGCTGTTCCTGAAAAAATAGAAATGACCCTGGCAAATAACGAGAAATATAAACACATTGCTTCACTTTTTAAAGGCGCAACTAATTTTCTATATCTGGGCCGTGGGTATTTATTCCCCGTTGCTCTTGAAGGTGCCTTAAAACTTAAAGAAATTTCTTATATACATGCCGAAGGCTATCCAGCTGCTGAAATGAAGCACGGTCCTATAGCGTTGATCGATAATAAAATGCCCGTTGTTGTAATTGCTACACACGACCAAACTTATGATAAAGTGGTAAGCAACATTCAGGAAGTAAAAGCCCGGAGTGGTATTGTAATTGCCGTTGTAAACGAGGGAGATCAAATTATCAGTAAAATGGCCGATTATGTACTTGAAGTACCTGTTAGCGATTTCGCTGTTGCCCCTATTATTACTGTTGTTCCATTGCAGTTACTTTCTTACCACATAGCAGTGATGCGAAATTGTAATGTAGATCAGCCCAGAAACCTTGCCAAATCTGTAACGGTTGAGTGAAAATAAAGGGTTTAAAACAAGCTCTTTACACATCTTTAAACAGTAATGTTTTACCTTACCAGGCAAAGGGAATATTTGGGAATATTCTGGTATCACTATCGATCTAAAAGTTCCAACCTTCCGGGTTGATGATTATTTATTTATTCCCCATTGAAACTTACGCTTTCACTTTAGTTTTTTATCTTACTCATTTTATATTTTAATGGAATTGTTTTTTTCTCTATAAGATCTTTAAATATTGAATCAGCAACTTGTTTGAGTCCTATAGCTGAATAATGTTTGTCATGAGCATAGCTGTTAGGGACAACCATTGGTATTTTTGGGCTTATAAAACTGTATTTTGACAAATCAATATCTTTAAATGCCTCATTGTTTTTTACTTCTAACAGATTCATGTTAGAAAATAAAACAAGTTTTATTGCATGTTTTTCCAGGTTTTCTTTTAAATCCATATACATAGCATTAGTCTCACCAAAAGTAAATTTGTCATTATACCCAATTATTGCATCAGCATCCTTCATTTTCTTTCGTCTATAGGTTTCGTAAGTCTGCCATATTTCAAAGTTCATTTGTAGCTTAGTTCTATCGAGGCAATGCCTCCAGGAGTACATAAATCCTTTAAAAACATAGGAAAAATCAAACAGAACCCTTAAAACTTTGTGATCATAAATATTATCTATTAGTTTTATAGCTTTATTGCGAAGCGAATCATTATTTGCCGGGTAGGTAATAACAAAATCTTTATAAACTTCTCTTGAAGCCAAAACTTTATGAAGTTCTGACCAATACTCAGTAATTATCATATCCGGATCCAATTTTACAATTTCATTTTTGATGAATTTCGTCAGACAAGCTTCGCGATAAGCTCCATCGATGGAGCAATTTATTACTTCTACGTTATAATTATTTGTGTGGAATTTTTCTTCAAGCATTTGAACAACGTCTTTTTCTCTATCATTCAGGTACATTCCGGATAATTGACATTCCCCGATAATGATTATTCTATAAAAGTTAGTGTCCTTAACTAATTTAAAATCTTTACCTAAATAACCCTTTTGATTAACCGTTACAGTTTTTCTATGCTCCATACCAACTAATTCTGAACAACTATTAGGAATTAAACTATACCCGTAAATACTGTCGGGTTTGAAAATCAAAGGAAATTTTTCTTCTCTCAGTATGTTTGGTGAAATCACTCTTAATATTATTTCAAATAATATGAGAAATGACAAAAAATAGAAGAGAATACGAAAAAATTTAAATCGATAGATAATGTTAGTTCTCATTTTAGATATGATTTAAGAAAATAGATAGTTTTTCGACATTAAATCAACATTTACTTTCAAGCCAATTACATTTAACCTATTAATAAAGTTATTTATTATATAGATTCTTATCTCATAATAAAACATCCTTTATCAACATTGTTAAGATATCCTAAACAACTACGCAATTAAACCATTTTTTCTTGATTTTTATGAAATGCTTGTCAATAAATTTTTTAATTTCTTTAACATTTACCTATTCTTTTTCTTATAAAACGTCGACAAATCCGTAGCCACAGAGAAATGATTGGAGGCTCCGGCTAAACTGTAGGTTGCCCTGCCATAATTGATTTGAAAATGCAATATTGAAATTCCCAGGCCCCACGAAAAGCCCACCGTTCCAACGTGACTATCGATTTTCAATTCCTGACGTCGCTGATAGTTATATCCGACCCGTATAAAAAAGTTCTTTATCGGAAAAATTTCTACCCCGAATATTAAATGTCGCATAACCTCGTCTGATATAATCTCAAGTTTTTGTTTTTTGGGTACATTATTATCGGTAGTGGTACCCGAATTTTGATCTTCAGTTGTGGCAACAGACATATCCGGTGTTTCCAGATGTTGAGCTGTCACCAAAATACTAAGCGGAGCATACCGAAGTTGTTGCGTAAATCCAAGTTGAACTTCAAACGGCAGCGATTCGTAATTTCCATCATAATAAGGCTTAATTTGGGATCCAAAGTTCCTGACTACCAAGGCCAGGGTGTATAATCTGTGCGGATTATGATAAGTCAATCCGATATCACTTGATAATCCATAAGATTGATATCGCTCATATACGGAAAGAATAGGACGAACATCCGCTCCTATGGTTAGAAAACTATCGATAGGATGGGAAAATGCTACATTAAAAGCGTACTCAGCAGCTGTAAAGGAGCCTGTAATAGTGCCATATTCGTCGGCCGCTGTAAAGTCGCCATAATTAATATATTGTATGCCAATAGCTACTGTATTTTTTTTCAGAAATTTTGTAGCATAAGCCACATAACCATATTTGACACCCGCGAAATAGTTTACATAATTAAGTGTGAGATGGTTCTGCATACTCTCGTTAAGCAATGCAGGATTATGATAGGCAAGAGCAAGATCATCATCCATCAGCGATACGCACTTCCCACCTAACGAAGCAACTCTTGGAGAACTCACCAGGTTGAGAAATTCATAGGCATGTCTCCCTCCTATTTGCGCTGGCACCTGATTACTAAAAATAAAGAAGCCTGAAATAAACAGTAGTAATTTACTCATACCTGATGAAGTCCTTAAATATTTAACACCTGCGTGCAATGTAAATGAAATTGGTTAAGACCTCTTTTAATGTCTATTGAAATACAAACGAACAAACACACAAAAAATTATTTGGTTAACAGTGCGATAAATTTTTGTTCGGCCTGCTTTACCCATTGAATAAATTCGTCGCCCATGTTATAAGAAGGAATGAATTCTATTAGCTTGTCTAAATCAAATTTATCAGCCGTTATTCCTGCTCCGGCTCTAACAGCATCAACAGAATTGCAACGTTGTTCGATATGACCAGCTGTTGGCACCATAAGCACAGGTTTTCTAAAAAACATGGCTTCGCATATGGACTCAAACCCCGACGTACTGGCGTATCCGGAGCAACCCTTCATATATTCCAAAAACTTAACATCATTAATCCTGTGGAAAAATAAATTTGGTTCCACTTCAAGATCTTCCGGCGCATCCTTTTTATCCCAGAAGAAGTGTGCTATTATTTCGTGGCGGGTCTGATGCCAGCGAATGATTTCTTCGCTATAGCCCGCATTTAGCATATACCCCAGTATATAATTACCTTTAGTTGGGGTGATTTCCAAAACTTCCTTACGTAATAAAGGAGGTACCACATAAATCTTTTTGCGCGGCAAATCGCGCATTGGGCTAAATGACAATGCCAGGAGTTTCTCAGCCCCGGTTGAAGTAAGTTTAGTAAGGAAATTCAACATCCATATCTGCGTTTTATGTCCTTTGGGAAAAACAAAATCGGGGTGCAACAGCAGGAATTGGTGACCAACACAGATGTACCTGACCTTAGGACGGTGAAAAAGCCATGTTACGCCAGCCAACATCTCATAAAAATTCACCACAACATCGGGCTTCAACTCATTAATTCGCTGCCTGATAAATTTAATGCTGCGTAAATAAGTTTTACTGTGTTTTATGGTATGAAGAATGGATGTGTATAACTGAATGCCCTTATTGTTTTGCGATACTTGGAAATTAGGGCTCTCATAAGCATGAACAGGGACCTGAATTTTTTCATAAAAAAAACGGGGAATTTCACGTAATTGGCTTTTCCCAACTAAAATTTCTACTACTTCATGACCTTGCCCTATCAGGATATTACGCATCGAAATAGCCTGGGTCATATGGCCGCGTCCCTCACCCTGAACAATAAAGAGATACTTCATTCCGTAAATATTTTTATAATTCAATTTATGAAACTCTTTTAAAAAGAACGAGAAACATAATCCGTCCTTTAAAGACTGATAAAATTATGCAATTATTCTTTACATTCGCGTTTATTTTTACGCTTACTTTATATATTTCAAGTTCTAAAACTCAAAGCATTTGGAAAGCCAAATTACAAGTAAAGAAAAAATAGCTTTTATTATCAATCCTATATCAGGGTCAAATAGAAAGCTTAAAATTCCTGAGATTGTTCAGGAAACTATCGATCAATCAAAATTTGAACCCGAATTCTACTTCACGGAATGTGCTGGCCATGCTACCCAAATAGCCACAGAACTGCTCGAGAAAAACTATTCAAAGATTATAGCGGTAGGTGGAGACGGCACCATAAATGAAGTTGCCAAAGCTTTGGTCGACTCTAATGTTGCAATGGGAATTATTCCAAACGGATCAGGTAATGGGCTCGCCCGGTTTTTAAAAATACCCCTCAAACCGAAGGCGGCTATAGAACTGCTGAATACCGGAAAGGTAATCTCCATCGACTATGGAATTATCAATGAGAATCCATTTTTTTGTACCTGTGGCGTAGGGTTCGACGCACACATTGGCAATAAATTTGCCCAAAGTACCAAGCGTGGCTTTTCTACCTATATTAAAGAAACCGTAGCCGCGTTTTTTTCTTACAAACCTAAGAAATACACTATTAAAATAGATGGCGAAAAAATAAAAACCAGGGCATTCCTGGTAACTGCAGCAAACGCCGGTCAATATGGAAATGATGCCTATATTGCTCCGCAAGCTGACATTTGTGATGGAATGCTTGACTTGTGCATCCTAAGTCCCTTCCCGAAGCGCAAGGTATTTAACATTGCATACCGCGTTTTCAACAAGAGTATTCATCGTAGCGAGTATGTTCAAGCAATTAAGGGAGAAGTCATTACCATTAAACGTAAGAAAAAGGGAGAAGTGCATCTCGATGGTGAACCAGCCATCATGGGCAAAAAACTAAAAATCAACATTGTTAAGCACGGACTAAAGGTAGTGGTGGCTGCAAATTATGTACTTGCCAAGAGCTAATCGCTAACTGCTAATAGCCTTTTTAACTGTGTTATTGGCCTTTAGCTGTGGCTTTTAGCTGGTCCTGGCTAACTCCAAAATGTAAAATCCCAAAAGTGTGTACTTGCCAAGCGCTAATCGCTAACTCCTAATAGCCTTTTAACTTTCAATCTACAACTAAAACCCGTCAGGTGATTTAAATCACCAACCAACCCGGACAACTTGTTTAATAATTGTGTAACTTCAATATTCTGAAAAAACATGGACCATTTAAACCGTGGTTACTATGTTATCCAAAAGGGAAATACCATTTTATTCACTAAAATTTAAATCTCATGAAGGCACAACAATTAAACTATTTAATGGCTTTAATTTTTTTAGTAGGAATGACTTTTGCCGGTTGTAAAAAGGACAAAAGTAGCAGTACAGATACAGGAATAGCAGGAACTGATGTTGCAGCAACCCAGGATGCTGAATCGCAAGATGCTACGGCTGATAACATCGATAATTTGACCGATAATCAAATGGATTTTGTTGAAGCTAATAATTTTAATAGCAATGTACAAAAATCAGCGTTAACTGGGACTACTGGGTCATGGTCATGTACAAGTCCTGGAACAGTCACAGATACGAGCGTAAATGCTTTCCCCAAAAAAATAACTATAATCTTTGGAGATACCACAATTAATGGAGAAAACTTAGGTTACACGGGATCAGTAATAGTTACTGATAGTCTTCCGAAAGGAGGTCATTTCCCATACTCAGTAATTCGTAAAATTAAATTCAACAACTTTAAAATTACAAGTGACAGTTCTTCAATTACGGTCACTGGTACACGTACCATTACCAGGTCAAGTGTAAAATATACACCTGCTTTAACCGCGGTAACACCAAATACTACCAGCCTAAGATTGGACGTACAAGATGTTATTACAGCAAATTTAACTTTTACTATTGCTTGTGGCAATTATACCGGCACCTTTACCAGGGTTGTTGACAGAACACGCGAAGCATTTGCCCATTTCGAAAAGGGCACTGCTGGATGGCATCAGGCTTATTTAAAAGACACTTTAACGCTTAATGGCACTGTTACAGGCAAAAATCTACAAGATTCAACGTATAGCCGTGTTATTACTACACCAATTACTATTACCCGTTGTCCTTTGTTAGTTCCTATAATATCCGCAGGCCAAATAACTTTGACCAATGGCACAAAAGTGGCAACACTAGCTTACACCTCTGACGGTTGCAAAACCGTAGTAACCATAACCAAGGGTGATAAGACCAAGGTAATTGAACGCAAAATAAACCGCAAATTCCACAAATGGTGGTAAGATAATAAGATATACATTAAAAAAGCTGACTCCGGATTTGGGGTCAGCTTTTTTTATGTTGCTCTGCCTTTTTGTCTAACTGATCAATATCTTTTCGATAGACTGATTAATTTTTTCGAACCTGAATTTTTCCAGGTTTTTCTTCATTTTATTTTTAATCTTGTCGTTGCATAAGTTACCAATGCTACCGGCATGTGTGTGATAGACTTTCTTTTCAGGGTTAAATTTTCCATCGGCAATTTCCTTACCTACTTGCTTATATGCATCGCGAAATGGAATCCCCTGCAATACTAATTTGTTTACTTCTTCTACGCTAAAAACATATTTATAACGATCGTCATCCATGATATTACGATTAATGATGAGCTTATCCATCATGAAGGCAGCAATATCTATACAATCGCGTAATTCTGAAAATACTGGGAAAAGCATTTCTTTCAGTATCTGCAAATCGCGAAAATATCCGGAAGGTAAATTAGCAAGCAACAAGGTAATATCGTTGGGTAACGACTGAATTTTATTGCACTTGGCACGTATTAATTCGAAAACATCGGGATTTTTTTTGTGTGGCATGATGGATGAACCTGTTGTAAATTCATCAGGAAGGCCAACGAAGCCGAAGTTCTGACTCATGAACAAACAAACATCCATTGCCAGACGTGAAACTGTAGCAGCCACGGATGATAATGCAAATGCTGTGATCTTTTCCGTCTTGCCACGTCCCATTTGGGCATAGATCACATTATAGGTAAGATCCTCAAAGCCCAACAATCTGGTAGTTAACGTACGGTTTATGGGAAAGGACGATCCATAGCCAGCTGCAGAGCCAAGCGGATTTTGATTGGCAATTTTATAGGCTGTTTGTAAAAGTACTACATCGTCGGTAAGACCTTCCGCATAGGCCCCAAACCATAAGCCAAACGACGATGGCATGGCAACCTGCAGATGTGTATAACCCGGCATTAACACTTCTTTATACTTCTCGCTCTGTTGAATAAGCGTATCAAAAAGAATACGGATGGATTCAACTGTTTTTAAAATTTCACTACGAAATAACAGTTTGCAGTCGAGTAGCACCTGATCGTTCCGCGAGCGGCCGCTGTGAACTTTTTTACCAAGATCGCCAAGTTTTCGGGTAAGCATCAGTTCCACCTGCGAATGGACATCCTCTGCATCTTTTTCGATAATAAATTTATCGGCTTTTATCTGGTGATAAATTTCAATGAGTTCCTTTTTGAGTACCGGCAGTTCATCTTTTGCAAGTAATCCTATACTTTCCAGCATAGTAATATGGGCAATAGTTCCCAGAACATCGAATTCGGCAAGGAGAAGGTCCATTTCCCGGTCGCGCCCCACTGTGAAGCGTTCTATCCATTCGTTTACAGATACTCCTTTATCCCAAAGTTTCATTCGTATATTTTTTAATTAATTTTGTCGATCAGGCACATTCAACTGAGTCAGCTTTTCTAATGGGGGAAGAAGGCTGATAAGTCGAATATATGCTTAAAATTAAGAATTCTTGAGGTTTATTCAAAATACTTTTATTTAAAGGATAAATCCTCAATTAATTTTACATAGATCTCTACTCCCTTTTTTATTTCTTCCACATAAACAAATTCATCAGCAGAGTGTGATCTGGCAGAATCGCCAGGGCCAATTTTCATCGATGGATAAGGGATCTTCATTTGATCGGAAGAAGTAGGAGAACCATAGTACGTGAGCCCTAGCTTGAGTCCTCGTTTTACCAGGGGGTGATCAATCGAAATACCTGACGAATTCAAATTGGTGGAACGTGGCGTTACTTCGGAATGTTTTACATGCTGCCGAATGATATCCAGCGCCTGAATATTCTTATAAAGTTCGTTCGTGCGGATATCAACCACATAGGTGCATTCGTCTGGCACTACGTTATGCTGTGTTCCTGAATTGATAAGCGTAACACATTTTAACAGGACTCAGTAACGGGG
>CAYZNC010000180.1:0-12301 GCA_964478555.1 uncultured Bacteroidales bacterium
CGGCTATTGTCCTTAAATTCTTATTTATGTTTTCTGCGGGCTTATTTATTGTTTCGGATAAATGTTTGTTTATTGAATCTGACTTAATCAACAGCGAATCCAAGGTTTCTGCATTCAGTCGCTTAAAAAAGATACAGATGATGCCTATGATGATTAATTTATAATTCATACAAAAATATTTTAGTTTTAAATTGGTAATTAACCTTCCATGATAGATATTTTAATTCTCTTTGAACAATTGTGGAAGTTTTATGAAACCTTGATTAATGATTAAACTACCAGAATATTTGCTTGTTATTCTCATAAGTAAAAACTCTCTCTTCTTCACCAGTGGTATAATCATGCAATAGATAAAGCCCTTCAGAAGGAATATTCCTATATTTAATATACTGATCAATAGCTATTTGCTTTCCTAACGATAACCAACGACCTTTTAGCCAGTAACATAATTCATAATTATGACCAGGAACAATAAAATTAACGTCGCTCCGGGGGCAATATCTTATTTTAACAATTTTAGTTGCCTTGCCAAGATCAAAACCAATCCAGGAAAGTTTCTCCGAAACTAACTCAAAATAACTTAGAAGATCATTATCAAAAAGTTTGGACATTTCTGCTTTATCTTTTTCAGAAAAATTTTTGGAACAAATTAATCTGCCATTGAGTTTTATCGTATCCTTGTTATTCTTATCTAACCCATAAAATTCAATTTCAGAAATATTTGCCGCATGCTCTCCTGCTTTTTTCTCAGAAACGAAACGTACATATCTAGTAGCATTTGAATTATTTACATAAACAGTTTTAAAATTAACAGGCAATTGATTTATTTTATGAAATAGTGTGGGATGAGAGAAAAGTGTATCATTTGCACCTTCAAACCGGCAACCAACAGACCAGCCCATTCTTTCCATAAAAAAGTCTGTAAGCGGATATTTCCGTAATAACAACATGTCCTGACGATGATTTTCGTTAGCCCCCAATGGAATAATATTTCCAATTGTATCCAGGATAAATGGGTAACTAGCTGGGAGTTGAAAGCCTTTTTTATAGTACATGGCTATGTAAGCATTGCCCACCCCCATTTTATTAAATGTTGCTTTATTCCCTTTGATTTTTCCAAAGTATTGGGGAGTCCACCCTTTTTTATCAAATGTGCATATTACTGCATTTTTTTTTGGAGTTTCAGAAGGATAATTGATGGGGATTTTTACATCAACTACTTTTTTATACTCCTGGGTAACATCTCGTCGGTTGAAATCATAAAAATCAGGAGGTAACTCATCACTTATTGGCAAGGGGATTTCTTTTAAATATGGTGCAAATGTTTTCCGGAATACTTTTGCAACCAACCTGTCCTTGTCATACTCTACTGAAAACGAAGCTTTAGTTGCATCAAACGGATGAAATTTGCCATCTTCTTTTAGTATTACATTCCATTCATGCCCATTTTTTTTATTAGCCCATCGGGGTGTATAATCCATCCCCACAGGTAATCCATTAGCCCGCATCAAAAGCGCAGTATATTGAACCTGATGCTTGCAAGCGCCTACTTTTCCTTTTTCAGTATCACTTACCCTCATATCAAAAGGATACGACCAGAACGTTTTTTTTGAGGAAACATAATTATTTATCACATTATTAAGTACCCTGGCATATTCAAGACGTGTTTGAGCAGTAGTTGTGTCTCTTTGTTCAATTACTTTCTCATAAAAATGAGTCCGCCATTTTTCCAATCGTTCGGTTCCCATTCTATACGGCAGTATATAGTTACAGAAATCCTCAAAATTTATTGTTTTTCCCCAGGCAGTAGAATCCCTCATTTTAAAAGCCCACTCAATATCTTCCATTAAGAAATCAGCTTTTACAGATTGGTAATCGGGGATTATTTTACATTTCCTTAATCGAGGGTTACCGTTTACTTTTACCAGTGAGTCCCATTCTACCTGGATTAAATCATTGTATTTGACATTAATTTTATTTTTGTAAAGGGAATCCAGAATATCAAATATTATATCAAATTTTTTTATTTCGTCTCCAACATTACTATAATTATACTGCATATTTCCAATTAAAAAGTATGCTGCTTTAAGCTTTTCTTTTTCACCTGTTTCCTGATAATGCTTTATAACCTTTTCGAGTTCTGGACGGTTTTCTTTTGCTAAATCCAAAACATCACTTACATCTGATGGTATTCGATTACATGCAACAAAAATGCTTATTGCAATGAATACAATTAATTTATTCTTGTAGTTATTTTTAAATCTTTTAATTAAGGTCATTGGTAGGCTTGTATGCATAATATAAGACATATCCTTAAGTTCTAAATAATCGTTTTAAGAATTCTTTCCCAGCGAATTCCATTTAGTTTGTTTTCTTTTTCACCATAGGAAAATAAAATTCTAACGGCTTTTCCTATAATATGATCCTCGGGCACAAATCCCCACCACATGGAATCTATTGAATTTTGGCGGTTATCGCCTAACATGAAATAATAATTCATCTTGAATGTGTAGGTATTTGCGCGCTTATTATTGATAAAAATACCACTATCACAAATCACTAGCGTGTTGTGTTCATATACATCAATAATGCGTTTGTAAAGCCAAATATTGGTATAATTTAACAATACTGTAACACCTTTTTTTGGGATTACAACGGGTCCAAAGATTTCGTGGTTCCATTTAAACAAAGCATTGTTAGGGAATTTAGAGCGATAATCATTTACTTCCTGCCAATATTTTGGGTTATTCTGTTTTTGTGCGGGGAAACGTCGTTCATTTATTTCTGCATCGCTTATATAAATATTTTTTCGAGGTAATATGGTCTGAGGTGATACCATAATTTTACTATTTACGTATGGTTTTCCGTCATGCATTTCGAAGGTGTCGCCTGGCAAAGCGATACATCTTTTAATATAAGGAACCCGGTCTTGTGCAGGTATATAAATTAATCTTCCAAATTTTATGGTGTCGGCAAGCGCCTTTTCTCTGGTTTTTTTTCCAACACAGGTATGAAAATCAATATCCGGCCTATCTGAATAAATTGTGTCGTTCCCGGGAGAATTAAAAACAACAACATCATTATGAGATATGCCTCCAAATGAAAACATGCGTATTTCAGCATTTTGCTTCTTACTAAAGCCTAATCGTGCTCCATATTTTAATTTGTTTACAAGCAAAATATCCCCATTCAAAAGCGTTGTACACATAGAATCTGAGGGAATCTGAAAAATCTCAAACAGAAATATTCGAATTGCGACCGCTAAGATTATTGGGGGAATTAGCAATTTAAAATATTTTATCAGTTTTTTATTTTTCATCTACTAATTAAAAATAATTAGGCTAATTTATAACTAGTTTCTCTATCTTTTCATCTCAAAGAGTAGATAGCTAAAAAAAGGAGTAGGTGGTAGTAATTCGCAGTTTATTCCAATTTAAAACATCTTGCTCCAATTTAAAACAGTTGATTCCAGCGCGTGTTATAGCATTAAATTCATATCTTATTTTTACTACTTCTTATTAAATTCATTTTATTAATTAAAAGTAAAAATCTATGAAAAAAATTTTAATTGTTTGTTGTGCGGCATTGTTTGCAATTTGCTTGCTCAATGTCAATTTAGTCACAAAAGGTAGTGTGGCTAAAAAAAGTAATCTTGTTTCCTTACATAAGGCTTTAGCCGATGCAGAAGATCTTAACGATGATTCTGGAGATGATTCTGGTGTTACTGACAATTCCAGTGATACGCCTACTCAAACTAGTGATACTCCTTCTTCTGATACTCCATTGCCTCCAATGGTAGTTCCATCAGGGCCAGTTAATCCTCAGGTTCCAATAGACGTTACGCCCATAACACCCAATCCTGGGCCAAATCCTCCAATAGATTTGGGTGATCCTGCAGAAACACTGAGAGAATATCAGAGAACTCATCCGTCTTAATAAAACAAAGACAGGAGAGTACGCTTATTTTTGTTTTATTGAAGATAAAGGCACTGATGGTTCTCTACATTAGTGCCTTTTATTTTGGCAAAAAAACGAGGAGGATCAAAGAATCAGTGCAACTCAAATTGTATCTTTAAAAAATGCGCTTGCCTATGGAGAATGCATTCCTGAGAATGATCCTGATCCTGACTTAATCGTAGGTCCATGCGGCCCTTTTATCCCAGATTCGGATTCTGGCTCTTCAAATAAATAAAAATTTGAAAATAAATATTTATGAAAAAAGTTTTAATTGTTTTCTGTGGGGCATTGGCCGGAATATGTTTGCAGCCTGGACCTAATAATGTATTTCCATGCGGTTGTGATGATCCTGATATTCCACGCCCAAAATAAGAGTCGTGAAATTTATTTTGAAAAGATAATTTCCGGATAAATCTTTAGGTGCCTAAATTAAAATTCAAAACCCTTATAGTAGTTAAAGACGTTAGGAAGTTTCTTTAACTACTATAACTTTATTTAATATCATTAAGTTTTTCTTCCAACTTCTCTTTTTTCCAGTCATTTATAGTGGTAAGTTGGTATTTGTTTCCTCTCTACTCTCCTCGGCATCTCTCTTTTTTAAATCAATTGCTTTACCAATTTTAAAATTATAAATATAACTAAACATGATTACCTTTTTTAGCTCCCAGTATGATTCCGTTCTCTGATAAAATTCGCTGCTATTAAGAGTTGTAACAGTCTTGCCATATTTATCAGCAAAGAAATTCAAAAACATCATATTGAGGGCACTGTTATTTTTAAATTGTTTTACTAAGCCCACCACATACATTGGCGATGTTTTGGTCTCCAACTGCCCGTTTAAGGAAGGCCCGTTCATGTTCAATGTTGCAAAAAGCCTCAGATCATGTGGTAAAGGACATACTGCGTAGGAATTCCAACTCCAGCCCTGTTTTAAGTTTTCATTAATAAGATTTTGATACTTGCTTATATGAAAATAATAATATTTAAAACTGGAATTAAACATAATTTTATTAATTTGTGAATACATAGTTAGCCCCACACCTGTTAGATATCCATTTGAAATATTTTGAGGTACTATTTCAGAGATATTTGAATTTGCAACAAGACTTATTACATTTTGGATGATTCTTGTTTTATAATCGTAAAACACATGGGGAGAAAGACTACCACTAAACTTACTCTTGCCATATTTTAAATTATAAGTGAGCTGAAAATTGTCGGTATAAGCCGGTTTAAGGTTAATATTACCGTGCCGGATAGTCAGACTATCCACCGCACTGACGAAAGGATTTAACTGACTACTTGACGGCCTGATAATCCTGCGGGAATATGTCAATTTGAGATTATTTCTTGCATTAAATTTATAGAGCCCACTGGCATATGGGAGAGGTGCGAGATACTTATTTTTATTGGTTGAATTAATATTTACGCTGTTAGTTTCAATTCTTGTACCTGCCTTCAAACTTCCCTTTTTAAAAGATTTTGACAGTTCACCAAAAAATGATCCTTTCAAATCTCTATAATCTAAATTTGGGGCATCAGTGAGGGACGCCAGATTAAAAACATTACTTTTATAATAATCTCCCCCTATTCCTAAATGAAGTGTATAGACACTGTCAAAGGGTAAGGTGTAATTTGCCTGAAAATTTATGTTCTGTCCGTGCGTTTTGCTTTCTTCATTTAAAAACGGGCCCCTCGAAAGTTCCAAAGTGTCCGTGGCGTAATTAATATTTTGATATTTTGTTTTATAGTTATTATCAGGAGTATTGTAATAATTGGCTTCTATTTCATAGCCATGTTGTGTTTTTTTATCATACCGGTGTTTAAAAAAGAATAGGGAATGTAAAGTCCCTCCATTATTATTTGATTTCGTGGTTGTTTCATATATTTGCTGCATTACATTATTTTCAGAGTTGTAATTAAGATTATCGCCATTGGTAACAGTGTGTTGACCATTATACCAAATGTTAAAATTCAAATTGTTATGTCTGTCAGGGTCATATATCAATCCGATGTTAACATTTCCATTATAACCTTCAGAAAATTGGGAGCTTCTTCTCTGTAACAGATTGTTATTTGTTATTCTTTCTATATTGCTGATAAAATTGAAATTTTGAATTCCACCATTTAAAGCAATATAGTATGAAATCTTTTTTAGACCATAATCAAGACTACCATTAAATCTTGCCAAATATACATCCTTGCTGTTAGGTAGAATTTGAGCATTGATAGTACTTTTAAGTCCATAACGCATTTCCGGATTAGTAACCACATTAATTACAGCATCCACGGAGGCATCATACTTCCCCGAAGGACTGGTAATAATTTCCAATTTATCTATTTCCGAAGGATGTAATCTTTTTAAATAAGCGCTATTTCTTGGCACACCATCAACTTCAATTTTAATATTCGATTTACCATCAACCGTAATTTTTTCATCAAAATAATTAACCAATACAGATGGTACTTTACGAAGCACATCAAGTCCATCAGTAGAGGTTTTTTTCATATCGTCGGGCATGCCATAAATAGTTCTGTCAGCCAGTTCAGTAACATTAACTTTAGAACCATTTATTATTACTTCTTTAATGGCATTTATTGCGGGTTCCAGACTAATTGCCGCAGTGTTGTTTTGCTGAATATTTACAGAAATAATCAGTGTTTTATAACCTATGTGTTTTATTCGCAAACAATAAGTTTTGGCAGAATCAACCTTATTAAAACTAAAATACCCATCTGTGCGGGTTGCTATCACCTCAACCGATAAACTATCCGGGAGTCGCAACAATTCAACATAAGCTGCTTCAATTGGTTTGGCAGTTTCTTTATCTGACAGCTTACCACTTAATATTTGAGTAGCATTAATATTGTTTACAAATAAGTATAACAGTAGAATAACAATCTTAATTTGTGATTTGGTTCTTTCGAAATGTTTTAAATGTTCTTTCATATTTTTTTCTTCAAAGTGCTTCAATTGATCGTAGTTTTTTGCAATATTTTTTTTGTTTCTTCTTTTATTTCATCAGTTGTTTGGGAATTTATTTTAGGAACAAAATTGATGATTTGCCATGCCATTTTTTTTGCGTTTTCTGGTTGTTCTGATTCAGCATAAAGTTTAGCAAGAAGAAATTTAGGATATAGCTTGTTGGGAACCATGAATACAGCATGAAGATACGCAACCTCTGCATTTTCAAATTGTCTTTTTTCTTTATAGCAATCTCCCAAGGTTGTGTATAATACTTCGTCCGATGTAAATTTTTTTGCTCGTTCCAGTATTTCAAGGCACTTTGAAATAGAATCCGGATTTTGCGTATAATACAAAGATTTTCCGTAATACTGTAATAAAATTCCATTAAATTCCATTTCAGAAGATAACCCGCTAAACAATTGACATGCTCCATTATATTGGTTTTTATTATAAAGTAGTGAAGCGTCTTTCCATTTTGAATATGTTTGATATTGTTTATTGGTTATGATAAATAGTGTTAAGGAAATAAAAACAAATATTGCCGAGATTAAATACTTTATTCCTGTACAATTAATTTTTTTTAATGAATTTAAGTTAATAAGTCTAATTTCAGTATTTGGAAAGGAAACGGAAGAATTGGCAAGACCCATACAAATAAAGAAAACGATTATGTTTGGTAAGGAATAAAAAGGGGATGAAATTATTAATGAAACAACAAAAGAAATAAATATGAATAAAATTAAATTCTGCTCCAATGATTTTCTTTTAAAAATGGTATAAAAGACAATAACTATAAGTAGAATAAATAATATTAGTCCAATTATTCCAGTTTCTGCAGCAATTTCTAGAAATTCATTAAATGCATATTTGGTATTACCCGCAGTGAGGCCTTTTGGCCCATTCATTTCTTTTGGATGTTTTTGAAAATATTCAGCTTGCCAATTGTTATATTCAGATTCAAATCTACCAACCCCATTTCCATATGAGGGCGTTTCAGCAATTTTATCCAGTGTCACTTCCCAGATGAGTAACTTACCTATCGATGAGTCTTTTTTTAAATGATACAAACTTATGCTTAAAACAAAAGTTAGCCCTAATGTTAGCGACCAAAAAGCAATTTTTTTTAACCGGGTATTTACAAATTGCTTGAATATTATAAAAATGTGATACTTGGAATCGAGTACTATAACAGTGCCTGATAAGGCGGCTAACCATGCTGTACGGATCATGGTAGCAGGAAGGACTAATAATATTGCAATAACGGTAATTAGGGAAAGAGAATAACTAAAGAAGGAAAAATTGAGTATGGACCATGTGACAAGATATTTTAGGTATGAAGCAAATCCCGTACTACGTTTTACTCTTATTATTTTCAACTCATGAAATATTGTTTGCCACAAGGCAACAGGAAAAATAACAGCTAAATAAAGTGCATATGGCGCAGGATTAAAAAAAGCGCCAGTGATTCTGAAGTTACCATTAAAACTGGGTGAGTAACCATATAATTGCAATAGCCCCCAGGTTGCCTGACATAGGGCTGATAAAATCAATAAATGAATAATCAGGGATAAAAAAGTAAATTTTGGTAATTTTTGACCAAAAAAACTTTTGCTTTTAGTATCATAGCTTTTAGTGTTAATATGCCTGATTGTAAAATACATGGTTATGAGTAATGTCCAATTTAAAAATCTTTGATTACACAAAATTGGAACATAAGGAGTAGTGACAGTTCGGATAAGATAATAAATATAAAATATTATTAAGGCTAAGTCTACAATACTAAATTTGAGATTAATTGTTTTTTTAACGAATAAAATATCCGATGCTACCACCAACAAAAGAATTCCCATACATCCTAAAAACCATATTTGTTTGGCATTCATTATGCCTTGATATAATTCCCAAGAGTTTACAGAGGATGTAAATATAATTAGAGAAAAAACAATACCATAAGTTAGTATACGTGCCATTCAGATTATGCTAAAGATGTTGAATAGTATTGTAATTTGGCTGTATAGTTGAACTTAAACCTGATAAGATTTTCTTTGCACTGTTGTTTTCTTTTACGGGAAAGGGGAATGTAAATATTTTTGTCAAGAATAATGCTTTCCCCGCAAGTGTACCCAATATAAAAACAATTTACAATAAATGAATTGTGACATCTGTAAAATTGTGGTTCAAGCAATTTTTCCCCATACCATTTAAGTAAATGGTGAGTTTCAATACAAACCATATTATTCAAATAGACAAAAGTGTGTTTGTTTTTAGCTTCAAGGTATAATACTTCCAAGGGATTGATGATCATAATTCCTTTTGCAGTTTTAACATGAAGAATTGTTTCTGGAATTAACTTTCCTGCATTCATAGAAAATCATCTATATTATTAATACTTGTTTAAAAAAATAGATGAAAACAGATATGCAAAGCGGACTTTTTTTTTCCTCTTTTTTCTAAGTATTTTAAAAATTAAATGTAACTAATTATGCATTAGAATTTTACCTACTTGAGGAAAATGCGAATTTTATTCTACTACGATAAATTTACTTACACCTAACAGATCGGTTTCTTGTTCAAGTTTCCAATAGTATAAACCTGGGATAAGTTGCTTACTAATGGCATATGAATTTGATGTGAACCTATCTGTTTCTAGTATCTTCACGCCTCTATTATTGAAAATTTTAATCTGGCATGGCTCTGTTAAATCCCCACTAAATTCAAAAACAATAGGTTTATTGACTTTAACCTTCTGGTTAAGTTTTGGGCGCAAAATTGTGATTTCCGGATTTCGGTATCGAGAGCTAATTAATTCCTCAAACATTGAAGACTCTGAGGTACTTTTTGTTGGCTGAGATTTTTTTATTTCGTTTGTTACCAGATTGTTTTGAGCTATTTGCTTAGCATCATGGTTGCCTCCTGTTTTATCAATTGCCAAAGTACCTGACTCGGTATTCTCTCTCCTTGACGAAATATGATATATTATGAAGCTCAATGCCACCAATAACAGAATTGAAGCGGCAATTTGTAATATCATATTTTTAACTTTATAGGTTCGATGTTGTTCAGGTGATATTAAATTCGTATCTGAACTTTTTTCGTTAGAACAAATCCCATAAATAGAAAATATTTCTTCCTTACACTGAAAACATTCTTCAACATGCTCCCTGATATGAGCAGGGATTATTTTCATTTTGTTTTTCAGCATGGCATCAGCATACAGTGCTATTCCCTCTGCTGTTAGATGACCCTCAAAAAATAATTTATCCATCTCCTGTTTTTCCATAATTAATGAATTTTTGAGATAATTTCTGACTCATTGAAAAAACATCTCTCAAAAAGAATCTGGAATGTTTCTTCAGTATAAAAATAAGTAGGAGGATTTCCGTTTAGCAATTTAACCAATTCAGCAATTTTAACGGCAATCCATTTTCGCAAGGCACCTGGCGTATTATCCTTATCTTTGTATTTATTAAAAAGTGTGGTTAATGCTGAAAAAATCGCCAAATCTGAAATTTCTTTGTAGGGTTGAATCTTCTCTATAAAAAAATCAAAATCTTCTGGTGAAAATTTTTGAAATAACTGAGTAAAATCCGTAATATTAAATGGCATTCTAAATCTCAGTTTGAGACACAGCATCAGTTTAGATTCATGCTTATGATACATATGTAAAGCCATTTTTAATCTGTGTTTTTCATCCTCGATAATTAATGAATCTATTAAGTTATAAGAAGTTTCATAGGCAACAGATTCTTCAAGAAAGGTAATATTTAATTTTATATTCTTACGGATAATTTCATTACAAATATTTCTAACAATCGCTGCAATATAGGTCTTTAGGGTTGATTTGTACTGATACTGAATTAGAATTTTGGGCAGCTTGATAAGAAGTTCTTCATTTACTTGTTGCTTAATTTCAGCACGTTCATGAAATTTAAAATTTCCCGATCTTATAAAAATATTAATAATACTATCAATTAAACCTTGATAATGAACGATCAATAGGTTTGGTTCATGCATAAAGAGTTTTATATCCTTTTGATTCTTATCGAAAAGCATTTATCAAATAATTAGATACAAAATAAATTTATTTCAAAATTAACAATATTTTGCTAAGGCAACAAATGGTATCTCATATGTTAAACGGCTTAATTGAAGCATCCATTATTTGGCTGAAAGCTTTCTATTCGACAACATCAAATTGAAAAAATAAAACTTCGATGATATCTACTTTCAGACGCAACCTTTAGGGCGTCTTTCAGTGTCTCTCTGTGTCTCCCAGGTGTTGCTCTTTATAACCACCTCCCTGGAAAAGGCGCAAACTTTAGAAAACTGCTGAAATCCTTTATTTTATTGATTTTTTATTATTTTTATAAAAAAAACGGGAACGTTTTAATAAAACGACGTCTATGATATAAATAATTATGTGGGCTGATAGAAGTTCATGATAAAATTTATGTTTTACAAATCTAATAAACTACTAAAATGAAAAAAATTGTTTTAATTATTTCAAATTTGATTATTGGAACATCCTTATTTGCACAACTTTCTGTGGGATTTACGGTAGGAAGTAATTTTTGCACCATGGCTGGAACTACTAATAATTCATCTGTGGCCCCTCCAGAACAGGATAAAAAAGGGATCGCCCATGGATTAGTTATAGGGATACCGCTGGAAATAAAATTAAGTAATAAATTTGGGTTGTATACAGCGTTTACATATCACCAAAAAGGCTTTACGTTCGATGACAATACAACGGATGGTTCTGTTAATTTTGGTATAAACGGGACAACAAAAATAAATTATTTGGAATTGCCCATACAAAGCAAATTTTATTTAATACGGAAAACTTTGAATGTTTTTATATTACTAGGACCCAGTTTTGGATATGCAATTAGCGCCAGATCTAAGGGTGATATGACTTCATACGATGCAACGCTGGGATTAACAAGTAGTAGTTTTGATGAAAAACTTAAAGCCAAGGATTTCCATGATGCAGGTATCAACCGGTTTGATCTCAGTATAGCGCTTGGTGGCGGATTGAGTTATAAAATTTGGAAGGGCAACCTCTTTTTCAATGTAAATTATAACTATGGGGTAACTAATATGCAGAATAATGATATAGATGTAAATAAAGGCATAAAAGAATATAACCGGGGTGTAAGTGCAATGTTTGGATATTTAATTCCTTTGACAAAATAGAAGTAACGGTCAGTCAAGGATACTCAATTGTAGACTGCCCTAATATGCCAGAGTTTCCGGGTAAACCCAAGTGGGTCGGCAAAAGAAAACTTTCTGTACCGGTAAAATTGCATGCTAACAGGGAGATTCAATTAACGTTTAATAATGAAAGATTTTTTAATTTTAAAAATGAGGCAGGCA
>CAYZNC010000181.1:0-12186 GCA_964478555.1 uncultured Bacteroidales bacterium
TATATTGAAGTTTCTGCTCTTCAGTTTTTTTGTTAAAATCAGCAAGAAATCCGGATAAAAATTCCGGTGTAAACTCTTCCTGTTTAATTACTCTTTCATACAAATCATTGAAAAATAATAAATCGCTGGTAAGCGAAGTAGCACCTCCAGCTTGCGATAAGAAATGACCCGTATTATCCTTAGCATCAATTTTTAACCATTTAAACTGATCGCATACATCTAATCCCATGTTAAACCCTGTGGGTGTTGAAACTTCTATCTCAACATAACTATTCTTTAGGCTAAGAAGTTTAATATTTATGTTTTCAACCTTTTGTGTGGTTCCGATATCTTTTTTGTGAAATTGAAATTTAGATACAACGGATGGTATGTTGGCTTCAAAAGAAGCCCGCAACTGAACAGGCATCGTTTGATACTCCTTATTTGGGTAATGCACTTCGATTGTCTTTGGGAAAGTCCATTCATTTGATTCAGTCACTTGAATAGATTCACCTTTCTGAGCACTATTTTGGTCACTCTTTTTTACAATTGAAAATATCTTTCCGTCTTCAAAAGAAGCTTGTTCCCATGTAGTAGTTATCAGAAATGGAAATCGAAATGGCTCTCTTATAGATATTTTCTTATCGTCATCTGAACGAATGACCGGAATGATCCCATTAATATAGTTTTCAGTCAAGGTTTCAAAAGAGTTATAGTTATTTAATAATGAATGCGATATAAAATGCCACATAAACACACTAATAACATCACCTGTTGTTATTAATATTATAGCACAACTGTTTTGCCTCTGTAACGTGTTGATTTAACGAATTTATATAAGTTTTTATTATTTTTGGTTATCACTTTTTATGGCGGGAATCAATACCCTACAAACTGGTTATTTTTTATTCAATCCCCGCATACAATTTCATGAATTGTACCCGTTCGATTGCTGCGGGATTTTCCAGATTTTTACTACTGAGTTTGCCCCGGAAGTCTTCAATGGAATTGAAATTATGCGCCTGCATCCATGCACTCATTTTATTTAAAATGTCGGGAATAACATCAAATTTGTTCTTATAAAGGGTAGAAACCAATTGGACAACTGTGGCTCCTGCTAACAGTTGTTTAACCACACTTTCGTAATTATGGATGCCTGAAGCGGCAGCGAGATCGCAATGGACATGACCGGAGAGAATTGACATCCATCGTAACGTTCTTGCATACTCGGTTTCGGAACTATAAATATTGGCTGTGGTAAATGCTATTTTATTGATATCAATATCCGGATTGTAAGGGCGGTTGAATAAAACCAGGGCTTTAATCCCGCTTTTGGATAATTTTTCCACAGATTGTGCCAGCGCCGAAAAATAATATCCTAATTTTATCGAAACAGGTATGTTGGTGTATCTTTTTACTTCGTTATATATCTCGTAATAAAGCATTTCGTTATCTTCGGTACTGCGTCTGAAATCGGAGGGCAATACGTAAATATTTAGCTCAATGGCATCGGCGCCTGCTTCCTGTATTTGTTTTGCAAAGTTATGCCAATCATAATTACTGGTACAATTGATGCTGGCAATGATGGGAACATCAACTTCCTTTTTGGCTTTTGCGATAAATTCCAAATATTTATTGAGCGTGTGCGTTTTTGCGTATTCATAAATGTAAGCGTGTGCTTCTTCGTAATCATGAATACGTTTGCTAAAAATATGATCAGGCGCCTGTGTGTAATTTTTAATTCCTCCCTCTTCTTTGGCAATATTGCTTTCTGTTTCGTGATGGATCTGCTCTTCAAAAATTGACTTTAATACAATTGCTCCAATTCCTTTATCGGCAAGTTCTTTGATGTTATTAATTGAGTTTGTTAGTCCGGAGCTTCCTGCAATTAAGGGATTGCGGATTTTGAGGCCCATGTATGTTGTCTGAAGATTTGCCATAGTTCGATTATTTCTGATTCAGAACAAATTTTAAAAAGGTTCCTTAATAATTGCATTGTGAGCAATCAAAATAAAAAGCTCAACGATGCAATTTCAGGATCAAAAAAGCCTATCCTCGTGGACAGGCTTTTCATTTTTATATACATTTATCGGTGATGATCATTATCCTGATGATCGTCGTTGCGATCATTATCATGTCTGTCCTGATGATCGTCCGAATGACCTCTTTCACGTCCTCTATGGCGGTGTTCTTCTTTCCATTTTGCATGCTCCGGATGTTCCTTGTTTTCCCAATATCTTGATTCGTGACTGTTGCGTATTACTTCCTGTTCATGACGTCCTTTGTAAGAAACATATTTTTCTCTGTATTCATGATGGCGTAAGTAGGGTTGGGGTTCATTGATCACCACTTTGTGAATTTTGTACAAATCGTAATCTTTGTAACGTGGGGGCAATGCAGTTCTGGTAACCCAACGATCACCTTCCAGATAAACAAATCTGTGCTTTGGCACATAATAATAAGCCTCAATGTCTGGCATATAGTAATATTCGGCATGATCATAACCTACGGGTCCCCACAAAGGTTGAACGCCAATATTTACACTTAAAGAAACCTGTGCATTAATGGACACATGCAAAAAACCTCCAAATAAGAGGACAACTAATAATAATAATTTTTTCATACGTTTAAAATTGATTTGTAAAGGTTGAAAGCTTCCTTGCCTGGCAGGCAGGCAATTCGTCCCGTGTTGAGATTCCTGATTCATTGTTTTAAATTAAGATTGTTGATAGCATTTAAGTAGATATTTCAATTTATATGCCAAATTTTTAGCATACGATGCCAAAATAAAAATTCATATCTAGTTAAAGGAATATAAGCGATTTTCACGACGTAATGACAAGCTATTGATAAACAAGTTTTTATTTGAGATTCAGTGCTATATTTTTGTTGTTATAGGTTATATACTTTCCGCAACTGAAATCGACATGGGCCATTCCATCGCAGGTGTTATGAAAGCTTAGTAGAGAATTACCCAAGTCAATTGAAGGCTCACCACCTGCCTTTATATTTTGTGTAAAAGCAGTGCCGCTGATAGGATTGTTGGAACAGACCGAGTAATTAACCTTTGCATTAATGATGGCATGATAAAGAATGCCTCCCGTATTACCTTCCAATTCGACTATTTGTCCTCCTCCTGTAATCGTAAAGTTATCGTCTAAAACATTATCGTAGGTGCCTGCCCTGTCGATGTTGACAAACCAAACATTTTGTTTTACGGCAATATTCAGATCATTGGGTTCGGTTGTGTTTAAGCGATCGATTTCGTTGTTAAAAAGCAGGTTCGTCATGTTGCTTAGATCGAGAATGGTATCGGCTCCTGTGCTGATGATAACATCTTGTTTTGCTAATATGGTTGTTATTCCCTTTATAGGATCGTCTATGACCGGAACGGTATTGATCCCATAAATTTTAGTTTTGTAATTAAGTAAATCGAAGTTGGCAAACAGAATTGAAATAACCCCTGAGTTTTGTTGCCAGACGCCTGCTATTATGATATCTCCAATGTTTTGGTTAAAAGGCAAGGGATGGGTTTGATCAAATGAAATATAAATCAACCCGAGATTTTTATTAAAGGTCACGTTACCTGGTAATGGCTTGCCTTCGAATGCTGATGCAGCAACGGAAGCACAATAACCTACAGCCATTGAAGTTTTAAGTCCTTGTTGTAATGGTTCCAGTTCAGGTTTCTGGCTATACTCTTTATATTTGTTGCAGGAAAGGGACAGCATCACTATGGTCGCAACAATTGCTAAAGATACCGCAGATCGTCTCATAATTATCATTTCTTATATAGACGGATTTTTTGTTAAAAGGTTGCATTTTAAGCTTTCCAAACGTGTGTCAAGTATAATGCCCGCTGTTTTTTATTTTTTTACGTAGTAAACATAATCTCTTTGATCAATCTGTATAACCTGGCCGTTATATTTAAAAGATATATATTGGTGATAGGCGCAGCAATCCTCCTCTTTTTTAATCACGTTGAGATATAACGTGTCTGTTACTTTTGAATTTAGCGTCAGGTAGAAATCTTTAAACCCTGACACACTGGCCCATGCTATTTCATTGGAAAATATAGTTGATTTATGGGTAACGGAATCGGTATAAACCATTAAATCAACATCTTTCCTATAAGTTTGATCGTAATAATAAAGGTGGATCGAATCTTTGTGGAAGAAACCTGAAGTTATTAAGTCCGTTGAATCGACTTTACTAATCAGTCTGAAACGAAGAGGCTCGGGTGGTGTAAAACATTTCGGACATTCCTTTATCAGGTTACAACAAACCATAGTTGTGATCACGAATATTCCTGGAATAATAACTTTAAAATTAAACCTTTTCATATATGGGTATATGTTTTTTACATAGCAGCTGTTGGCTTTTTGCCGTTGGCTTTACCAATACCTTACAGTTTTTTAAAAATTAGAAAATCTCGAAGTCGTTGACAAATACAATTGTCCGCCAATTTTTATTTTTTTACAGTGTAAACGCCGTCGCTGTTATCAATCTGTAAACTTTGTCCGTTATACTTAAAAGAGATATATTGATAATATGAACAACAATCACCCTGTTTAGGAACAACATTTAAATACAAAGTATCCGTTATTTTTGAATTTAAGGTCAAGTAAAAATCTTTAATACCTGAAGCACTGATCCATGCTATATCAGTAGAGAATATCATTGACTTATGGGTTATGGAATCGGTATGTACTTTTAAATCGATATCTTTTTTAATATCTTTATCATAATAGTAAATGCGGATCGAATCTTTATTGAAGAAACCCGAAGTTATTAAGTCCGATGAATCTACTTTACTAATTAATCTTAAAATAAAAGGTTCGGGAGCTGTTACACATTCGGGACATTCCTTTACGAGGTTGCAACTAACCATAGTTGTGATCACGAATAGCCCTAAAATAATAATTTTATAATTAAACTTTTCCATAGCATATATATATTTTTTATTCAGCAGCTGTTGGCTTTTTGCTGTTGTCCGTTAGCTTACCAACAACTTACAGTTTTTATATTTGTAAAAAATCTTTAAGCAGTTTGTACTGCCAAGGGCTAACAGCTAATTGCCAACAGCTTATTTGATGTTTTATTATAAGATGCAAAAAACGCAGAAGGTTGCGTCGCCGATGTTATTTATTAAAATGGTTATTTAGAAAAACAACAATTTCATCCACTGCATCGGGGTTTTGATTGATTAATTCGGAACTGTGCCCGTTTTCTACGACATACAATTTTGATTCAATTTTTTTGTCTTGAAGAAACTTAAAAAATGCATTAGCTTGTTCTAAATCAACCATATGGTCGTTTCTTGCATGTATTATTAGTGTAGGTGGATAATGATCTTTTACGTTATAGGTTAAAGTATAGGGTTCTAATTTCTGAGGTTCTTTAGAGGGGTCAAAACCAAAAATTTCATAAAGGGCCAGACGGTTTCTTGCAAGAAATCGCCAGAGATCCATCCTGCTTCCATAGTCGCCGTGAGAAACGATGGAATCAGTCACAACATCATAAGGACCGGGTTGACTTAGAACGGATAAATCTCCCATTTGAATATTTGCTGCTGAAAATCCCGTAGGTGATGATATAGCTATAATTACATTTGGTGCCAGATCTTTGTTAAATCCGGTTGAAAGTGCCAAATAACCACCTGCAGAACCACCTGCAGCAGCGATTTTGCCAGTATCCAGGTTATAATTTTGTTGCCCGTTTATTTTAAGCCACTTAATGATATCGCTAACATCTTTAAGTATTTCATCAAGCTTTGTTTCCGGAGCTAACCTATAATCTGCCGAAACAACAGCATAATTATTAGCAAGCAGCTTTTCTTTCAGCACGGTCTCCAGTCCCTGATCTTTGTTTCCGAAAATAAATCCACCTCCATGGAAGTATACAAAAACAGGGTGTTTTTCTTTTGAGGACGGCAGAAAAATAGTTGCCATTATATCATGTCCTTTGACGGATTTATACGCAAATTCCCGTCTTTCATTTACCTCAATTTGACAAAGGATTGGTTCCGAAGAGATGATGGTTAATCCAATCAGTAATAATAGGTTGTTAAAGTTCATATAGCGCAAGTTAAATAAATTAAGCGTTTAAGTATCTAGTAATTTTCAATAGGATTTAATTATTTTTCCTGTAAACGAAGAAATCGAAATTTCGTTTATGGTTACCCTTAAAATTTTAGTAATATGCGAGTTTTGTAGTTGATAATAGGGAAGTAAGAAGTGTGATTTAACCTTGCAGAGTAGGGCTAAGCCTTATTTTACTTGTACATGTATGTGGTCATCATGCCTTACAGCTCCGCAGCCATGAAATCTTATTTTTTCCGTTGTTAAATTAAGGCGCGTTTTTAAATGTGGCTCAATAAATATTTTTTCGATGGTTTGTTGTGAAGCGAACAAGTTTACAAGTTCCCGGGTCCTCACATTGTCTAGGGTGAAATTGATTTTATTTCCTTGAGGGACTATTTTTTTAAGCATGCTGTATTGCCAATATCCTTTTTCGGCACAAAAGTCTGCGGTGTTTTTCTCTGTTGGCAGTGCTTCCTCGCAAATGCCATAACCAATAAACGAGGGACACTTATTCGTTGCACTTTTGGTTTTATTATCCAGGTAACAAAATGAAACGTCGAGCTTTTTGCCATCATTATGACTTAAGTGAGGAAACAACGGGAACTTATTTACGAATGGGAAATTAGCGTCTAAATAATTTAAAATTGTCCCGGGGAACTTGGAGTTCATCTGTTTTGCGACGTCATAAGCCGTCTGCCTTAATGCGGGTCTTACATAATTGCGGTTTAATATACAGGTTAATATATTCAGCGGTTTAAGGTTGTTTGTCTCTGTTAAAGGAAGGGGAACCCGCCCAAAAGGTTTGGCGATAAAAGGCACTATTAGGAAGGTTGTTAACAAATACAATGTTAAAAAAGAGGTGAGCTTTAGTAGTCTTAGCTTTAAAACTCCGGTTGTTTGTTTTTCAATTAATTTATAAGTCCAGAATGAGCACAAATAAACAAGTCCACCTACTTGTGTTAAAATAGTAAGGATGCAAAAAATTAAAATTTTCAATGTAAGATTTAAAATTTTCAAGATTTTCTTTTAAGTATGTGTATTTTCTTTACTTTTCTTTATTTCTGTATATATCAATTATTGATTATTTACAATTAGAATTGTAGAATTGAACAATAAATTCTAAATCATAGTTACGAAATTCTTTACTTTCTATTTTTTGCACCAGAGCTGGGCAATCAGCTATGTATTCAATTATATCTTTTTTAAACTTTAAACGTACGGGTTTTTTTAATTCTCCATTTCCTTTTTGCAGAATATACTTCTCTTCATTAAATGAATAACCCATAGACATTGAGTTCGTTGCTGCACTGTACATCCCTGTCGAATATTGGGGATAATAATAGCTAAATAGTTTAAGATTTCCATCTAATTCAAGTTTCAAAAATATATAATCATTTCTAGGAAGGAGGTCTCCTAAGTCTAATGAATTAAATCTTGATAACATACGTATTTCTTCATCCCCATATTTAAATCTGATTTCTTTTGCCTGATTGGGACGAAGAATAACATTTTCACCTTTTGAATCGAGGTATTGAACTTTATTTTGTAGGGTTACATAATTTGGCTCCTGGTCAAAAAACTTAAATGGAATAATAAAGATAACGTCAATTGTGTCATTTTGAAACAGAATTTTACCCTTAATTTTTTTTGCTTCGGTATTTAATGTGAGAATAAATCCTAAGGCAATAAGCAAGTATACTTTTCTCATTTTTTGTATTGATTATTTGTAAAAAGTTAGATGCTGGCGGTTTTTGCAACCAGATCAAAATAGAAAGAAGTCTCAAAATTCAGGGACTTCTTCCTAAAATTTGTTTAATTAATTCGTATTATGAATCTTTTCTATTCTCAACATTTTACTCGAATCCATTAATAATTTACCATTCAAGACCGGTATTAGAGTATTATTGGTATGATTAAGTAGATATTTTGAATATCTGAAATAAAACATGTCCTGGTCAAAATATCCACTGTTATTAAGTAAGATGGAGTCGTGTATCATTTTATATTCACCGTGTTTTTTATAGTAATGCTTAAAGTCGGTACTTATAAACTCGTAATGATTATTTTCCCTAAGGGCCAGTTCTTCAACAAATCCATAGTATCCCAAGGAGGTAGCATGAAGTGTTATTTTGCTTTTAAATAAGTCATTGTTATAAGCCCAAATTGCAAAAGAAATAATCAGGAATGAAATCACTAACAAATAATCAAATTTTTCTTTTTTTTGAGTGTAGAATTTTATATTGAAGCCCAGGCTGATCAGAAAAACGATGATACCGATTAAACATAATAAGGCAATAATTGGCTCATTCATTAAATCGGTATTGTCCTTACTTTTTAAAATTATGATTACGAGACCAAGGAAAAGCAACGTAATTGGTATGACAAATTTTTTCATCTGAATTTGCTCCTTTTTTTTCTATTCTTGTTCTTTCTCATACGTGTTTGACCTTTATCTTCTGTTAACCGGGCTTAATTGAACGATTTTGACAATAAGTCGACTATAGCCTTAAAATAAATAAAAGAGTAAAATTGTTCTTGAATGGTCATGACGATTTTTTTATGAATTCAGTCTATTCAAAATTGCGATCAAACAAGCAGAGGGGAAAATAATTATTCCAATAATAAGCATTATTTTCCCATGTTTCCTGTCACTTTCGGAATATACATAGATCTTCTCTCCATTGGGGAGCGTTTTTTTCATTGTCCATATTATCCAACCAATAGTCACACCAAGAAAGCCTCCCAATAACGCAGAAATATACCCGATAATTATCCAGAGACTGTCTCCTTTATCAGGTTCAGATAATTCTGTGATTCTTTCCTGTTTTAGAGATTTCAGTAAATGCTCGTTAATGTTCTTCCCTCTGTCTTTTAATATTTTTTGAGCTAATTTATAATCGATGTAATTCCATTCATCGGGTTTTTCTAATATCTCATACAATTCATCGTTGGTAAATTCAAAAAGATAATGGTCTTTATTTAAATTCATCAATATTTCATCAGCATATTCCTCCTGTATTTTATTGGCTTTTTCAAAATCAGTTTGCCTGATCATTAATTGAGTCTCTTTTTGAAAAGTTGAATTGTTGGTAAATGTAATATCTACCGATGGGGAATCATCAATTACCTGAAATTCGATTCCGTTTTTTCTGAGTTCTTCAGCAAGTTCATATGCCAGCCCAGGATCATTAAACCGTTTAAATATTGCGAAATCATTCATAATGTGCATCTTTTAAATGACTATATGTTATTTCTTTAAAATATATAATTAGTTGGAAATTATTTTAGACAGCCCGGATTAATGACTCCTCTTCTTTATTTTTTGATCAATTCAAGCACATTCTCAAATAATGAATCTACCTTTTCTGAAACCAAATTATTTTGTTTTGAATCCTTCGTTGTAATTTCAATATCAGGTTTTATTCCGTTTCCTTCTATTAATACCCCGTCCAAAGTATATGCTTTCCATGATGGGATGTATATTTTTATTTCATTTGATAATTCGACTGGCTGGGGATTACCTGAACTACCATATGTTTTCATTCCAACAATTTTTGAATTCTTTATTTGTTTCATCATCAGTATAAATGATTCATTGCTACTCATCACATCTGGTCCGGATAATACATAAATATTACCTTTATAGTTTAGCTTAAGATCATTAGGATATAACCATTTGGTTTTTTCAATATTATATTTTCCGGAAACAGAATCGCGCAAGATAATTTTTTCGTAAGGAACTGAATCAGTGATGAAAAATGAAGCAAAATATTTAGCAAATTTTTCATTACCCCCTGAATTTTGTCTTACATCAATGATTATGTTTGGTAATGACATTATTTCTTTCATATAATTAGAAATTGAGAGAACACTATCTTTGAATCCCCAGCAATTTAATTTAAGATTTTTTATTTCAAACTCCCAGGATTTAATAGAGACATAACCAATGTTATCAATTTTTCCACCAGTAAATTCAAATGAATTGATAAATTTCTGATCTTTTAATTTGTTAAAAATATAATTTGACTGTGCATAATTAGGAGTCACAATTTTTTTTCTGCCTGAATTGATTTGTTGACCTTTTAATTCACACCATAAATGTGGATCATCAGCTTTCTTAAGGATTGAAGATAAAATGATAGCGAAATCAACATTAGAATTACTTTCTTGAAAATCCTTTTTACGATTTACAAATTCATTTTTCCAATCTATATTTTTCCTATCGGCATAGGAATAATAGCTTGGAAAATAAGTCGACAGCTCATTAAACGCTTTAAAATTCAATAATTTATAATCCTTAGGTTGGGTCTTAAATAACAGTTCATCAGGCTGCAACGGAATGCCATCAGCGTTTTTAAAATTATTAAATCTTTGGTCATTAAAAATCAAATAATACATTTTATCGGAATATAGTTTTACCGGTATTATAAAAGTTCTTTTATCTTTCCAACTGAGCTTATTAATAATCTTTGGTTCATCCTTAGAATCAACTACCGACGATCCGTTTTGCATATCCTGATCAAATACAATAACAATTTCTTTAAGTTCAGGGTCAACATTACAATCGCCAAAGGCGGGTATGGTTTTAATAATCCTTGGACTGTTTGAGATTTCTTGCGAATGTGAAATCATACAATATGACGCAAGTGTGAATAATGAGATGACAATTTTTTTCATTTTAAATAATTTAAGATAAACATTCAGATTTTTAAGTTGTCACTGATGTTTGATAATATGAATCATGACGATTTTTGTTTGCATTTTTCTAAACCCTGAACTATAAACATAGCAAAGGTAGTTACTTCGCTCATACGTGGCGTCTAACTCTTTTCAAAGCTCCGCCCTTCCAGTCACACGCACTAAAATAACCCAGTGTTGTTTAATGGATTGCATCAATTATATAACAACCGAAAATTAATTCCTTAGTTTTTCTAATATATAGACGCAATTTTTTCAAAATGTTCCCAATTTAGAAGTAGTAAAAAAAGTATTAAGTAAAAAGTACTGAGTAAGAAGAATTAGGCTGAAGACATTATTATGGTCAAGTGGCCAAATACGTCATGTTTAGCGATATACCATATTCTAAGCCAATCGATGCCGCTTTTTGAAAATCTTGGTTCCGTCCAGTGAACAGTGGACATTGTGTCTTGGATCTTGGTTCTAATGCCTTAACATCTCTAAAATTTGGGACACGGTACACTTTCCATTTTGCGCCTGCCCTTGACGCCTGTCTGGTCAAACACATATATCAATGCAATTTCGTGGGCTCCACCGGTGGAGGCGACTAAAGAAGAAATCGTTAGATCGTAACTGTACGTTAAGGTCAATTTCTTAATCATTATACCACCTGATATGCTAATGGCGTCTTTGGTTTGGGTGCTTTTAATAACTGGTATTCCCCGGTACCATAAGCCTATCATAAATGGTAATTTATTATAATAAACACCCATATCAAGTTGCTGCATCAAAGCCTGATTCATGTAATGAAACGCAAATGAAAGGCTTTCTTCATCACTGTTCATGAAAGGTTTTTTCATCAGAACTTTTATACCTCCATAAACCGACAATTTGATGGGTACATATCTTACATCGGTTTGCAGTGTTGTGCTCGTATGCATCAAATGATCAACGGACGCGCCAAGCCATGACTTTTTACTAAAAGCCAGGAGTGATCCTGAAAAGTCGATGTGACCCGATTGATCTTCAGGCGGGGATTCAACAGTTCCACTTAGTATTTCATCTCCGAAATATTGGTCGGCAAAGGTTAATTTATCGAAATTTATTTTACGCTGGTAATATAAAAACTGCATGCCGGGTTGAAGCGAAATATCTCTGTTTAATTTTAACCTGTATGAGTAGTTTAAACCAGCCTGTGTGGTTGTTAATTTTCCTCCGCCAGCATTATCGCGGAGAAACAATAATCCTACCCCACTGTTGTACTGGCTTACGTAAGTGTCGAAGGAGAGTGAATAGGTGATAAACCTTCCTGTTATTTTAGGCCACTGATCACGAAAATTGAGCCCAAGTCTTGGGTTATTTGCTGTACCTGCCATGGATGGCCCAAGATACAGAGGAGCCGCATAAAACTGCGAAAACTGAGGATCTTGAGCGAATCCTGGTAATG